>WQUH01000204.1 GCA_009782165.1 Pseudomonadota bacterium
TGCGCCTTTGCCCGAGCGGTATCGCGCCAGCTCCGCCTTGAACCACACGCTGCTTTCCACCGGCGCGGCATCGCCGCATCTGACCAGATACGCCTGACCGCTCATGCTGCTGCCCGTCGCGGCCCTGTCGATGAAATCTTCCGTCGAAGACAGCATATGCTTTCTGAGCAGATAGCTGTACTTTGTCTCGATATGGGATACGGCCTCGTCCGCGCCGTACCATTGCCCATTCCGGTTGAATTGGCAGCCGGAATTTTTCATGGCCGCAAGCAGAAAATCGATTTCAGCCTTGCTTGCCCCGGCAAGATCGGCGGCAGTCGCGCCGACCCCGCCCCAACAGACCACGATGGCCGCCACCACTGCTGCAACAAAGAAATGTTTCATGCGGTTCCTCAACAAGCTGTGAATGAAGGGGCGTGCAGCCCTGATTGGCGGTTGCGTCGGCGCTGCCGCGCGGGAAAAAAAGCAAGCCCGTGGCGGCCGGAGCAAAGCGGAAAACAATCTCAACCGGGCAGACTGCCCGCGCTCAGTACCGCGGCGATATCGGCCTCCCCGACCTGATCGGTAATGCGGACCGTGCCGATCCGCTCGGGCAGAACAAAAAAAATGCGGCCGCCAACGGTTTTTTTGTCCGTGCTCAGGTAGGCCCGCAGGGCGGCGCGATCCTGGTCGGCGGGGATCTCGGTGGGCAGATGATAGGCCCGCAGCAGCCGCGTAATCTGGGCAACGACCGACGGATCGGCCACGCCGATGCGCGCGGCCAGCTCGGCCACGGCCCGCATGCCGATGGCCACCGCATAGCCGTGGATCAGCCGGTATCCCGAAGCCGCCTCGACCGCATGCCCGATGGTGTGGCCAAAGTTGAGGATCCGGCGCAGCCCGCCTTCCCGCTCATCCTGCTCCACCACCATGGCCTTCAGCTCGCAGCACCGCCGGATCATGGGCACGATCGCAGCCGGATCGAGGCTGACAATCGCCTCTCGCTGCTGGTCGAGCCAGGCAAAAAACTCGGCATCGATGGCAGCCCCGTACTTGATCACCTCGGCCATGCCGCCGAAAAATTCTTCCTCCGGCAGGGTGCGCAACACCTCGGTATCGATGAACACGGCCCGCGGTTGATAAAAGGCGCCCACCAGGTTTTTGCCCTGCGCCAGATCGACCCCGGTCTTGCCGCCAACCGAACTGTCCACCTGGGCCAGCAAGGTGGTCGGGATCTGGACGAAGGGGATGCCGCGCATGTAGATGGCGGCGAGAAAGCCGGTCATGTCGCCGGTCACCCCGCCGCCCAGGGCGATCAGGCCGTCCTTTCTGTCAAAGCCGCCGGCGGCCAGCCTGCTTGCCAGTTGTTCGATGGTGGCCAGCCGCTTGCTTGCCTCTCCCTGCGGGAAAACGATCAATTCTCCGGTCAGGCCGGCCTGCTGCACAATTTCCTGGAGTTGGCGGCCATACAGGGATGCCACCCGGTCGTCGCTGATGATGGCGTACCGCTTGGCATGGCCAGCCGCCTGCAATGCGGCGCCAATGCGCTGAAAGATGCCCGTGCCGATCGTTATCGGATAGCTTCGCTCGCCCAGGCCAACCTGAATCGTCTGTTCCATCGTCTCCTCGCCGTTCGTTGCGGTGCGCATCGCCCGCGCCCGATCCTCGATCCTGCCGCGCCGCGCATCGATGCGCAATAAAAAAGGAGATGCCGCATCGAGCGGCATCTCCTTGTCCAGAAGGGTACAGCGCAATCTGGAATGGATTACATCTTGGAACCGGAGGCGGCGCCCTGCATCTTGACCTCGACCTTCTCGGTCAGGCCCGCATAGTACTTGCGCAGCAGAACCAGAACCTCGTCGCGGCCGAAGTGGTCGACCACCGGCTGGCCATCGGACAGCGCCTTGCGCAGCTTGGTGCCGGACAGGATGACGCGGTCTTCCTTGGAGTGCGGGCAGGTCCGGAGGGAAGCCATGCCGTCGCACTTATGGCAGTAGAAGGTCCAGTCGATCTTCATCGGCCGGCAGAGCAGGTCTTTGGCCGGATTGCCGGTTTTCGGGATGCGGTCGAAAATCTGCTGGGCCTCGAACAGACCGTAGAAGTCGCCCACGCCGGCATGGTCGCGGCCGATCAGCATGTTGTTGACGCCATAGTTCTGACGGAAGGTGGCATGGAGCAGGCCTTCGCGCGGACCGGCATAGCGCATATCCAGCGGATAACCGGCGTTGATGACGTGCTCTTTGACAAAATAGTGATCGATCAGAATCTTGATGGCTTCAATGCGGGTGTCGGCAGGGATGTCGCCGGGTTTGAGGTTGCCGATCAGGCTGTGGATCAGCACGCCGTCGCAGACCTCGATGGCGATCTTGGCCAGGAACTCGTGGGAGCGGTGCATCGGGTTGCGCAACTGCAGGGCAGCGACGTTCGCCCAGCCACGCTCGTCGAACATGGCGCGAACCTGAGCGGGCCGCAGGTAGATGCCCGGATACTCTTTCGGATACTCGCCCTCGGACAGAACCTTGACCGGTCCAGCCAGGTTGACCTCTTTCTGGTTGAACACCATGATGACGCCGGGATGATCCTTGGGCGCGATTTCCCAGAACTTACCGTCAGCGGACTCTTCGCCTTCGCCCTTGAACACCTTCTCGCATTCCCACCGCTTGTCGGCTTCGGTCATCTCGAATTTCTCGGTGACCTTCATGGTGGCGTAGGTTACGCCCTTGTTGTTCAGGGCAATCTCATCGCCAATCTTGATGGCGGCCGCATCGGCAGCGGAAACGTCCAGGGTGATCGGCACGGGCCAGAAGGTGCCGTCCGCCATCTGGAACTTCTCACAAACTCCCTTCCAGTCGGCCTTGGTCATGAAACCGGTCAACGGGGAAAAGCCGCCGATGCCCATCATAATCAGGTCGCCCTTGGCGCGATCGGAAACTTCAATCTGCTTCAACCCGGCGGCCTTCTTCAGTTCCGCTTCGCGGGCCGCGCCTTCAAGCAAGGCACAAACAAGACCTTTGCCACCGTGGGGTGCTACCAATTTCGAGCTCATACTTTTTTCCTCTCTGGTTGTATTCTTTGTGAGAACATGTAACCCGCCTGCATTCCGGGCAGATGTGCCGGTTTCGCTCCTACTCCTTCAGACTGAACCATCATTCAGTCACCGGCGTTATTTATTCAGAACAGCCCAAAAAGTCAAGAAAAAACCTCATTGCCAACGATCAGGAAGAATGATGCAACAGATCGTTCGGCTGAATATTTGTCCAGTCCGCGCGACGCTATCTATCGTTCCCGCCAGGCCTCCATCCCGCTGCGGACACTGTCCGGGGTGTGGAATGCTTCTCCGTCGATGCCGGCGTTGATGTGCCACTTGCCGGCAACCGTGTTGCCGCCCAAATCACCCGAAGTCTGCACCGAAAGCCCGGAGGCGAGACCCGATCCCAGCTCCCGGAAGGGAACCGCCACCTCCTCGCCATACTTGACAACGGTCCGCAGCCCATACTTGGGATGGGCGGTGCCGGTCGTATAGTACAGCCCGTACAGTCGGCTGCTGCCCTGGCCGGCGCACTGGTCGAGGCTTGGCTGGTAGGCGGTGGTGAACAGCAATCCTCCCGCCAGGATCGAGGGACTGACCACCCTGGTCGCCGGCGAGACGCCGGCTGTTCCCTGGATGGGGGGCAGGTCCAGATACCAGCCCCTGCCGGTGTTGGCCCGCAACTGATCGAAGGTTGCAATGCCGGCCAGGCCGGAGATGCTGCCGTTGGTTGCCGTTTGCGCGTTGGTCGCGTCGCGCAGCTCGGCCCTGGTCGCCTCGACGCCGGTGTCGATCACCCCGTAGATCGACTGGGTGTCGGTGCTTTCCAGATCGGCCTGCTCGAACAGGCGCCCGGTGCC
>WQUH01000205.1 GCA_009782165.1 Pseudomonadota bacterium
TCCTTGTCCGAGGGGCGCAGCAGCTTGCCCTCGGTGGGGCCGGTGGCCGAGATGATCCGCTCCAGTTGCAGGGCGGTGATCACGTTGGGCGAGGACGGGGCCATCTCCTTGAACCAGCCCTTGTCCATGACCTGGTAGCCGGTGGCGACCACGATCGAGCCGACCTCCACCTCTTTGATCGCGCCATCCGGATTGTGGGCAAAGGAGCGGTTGATGGCCTCGGCCTTGCAGGCCCGCTCGCAGGGCGCCAGGACGGGCCGCCCCGTTTTCTCGTTGATCTTCGGCAGGGTGCCGATTTCTCTGCCCGCGCAATTGATGCAGTGATCCATGTCGATCACCGCCTTCTTGGGCACGGCCTGGGGGAACATGATGAAGGCGGCGCGCCGGTCGGACAATCCCATGTTGAACTCGTCCGGCGTCTTGGCGGGACATTTGGCCGCGCAGTCGCCGCAGCCGGTGCAGCGCGACCAGTCGACATAGGTTTGTTTTTGTTTGATCTTGACCTTGAAGTTGCCGATGTAGCCGCTGACGTCATCCACCTCGGCGTAGGCCAGGGTTTCGATGTTGGGATGGTTGTAGGCCTCGACCATCATCGGGGTGAGGATGCAGGCCGAGCAGTCGTTGGTGGGGAAGGTCTTGTCCAGTTGGGCCATGACGCCGCCGATGGACGGACGCTTCTCGACCAGGTAGGTCTTGTGGCCCATCTTGGCCAGTTCGAGCGCGGCGCTGATGCCGGCGATGCCGCCGCCGATCACCAGGGCCGCATCGGTCACCGGCACGAATTTGTCTTCCAGCGGTTCGAGATTGCGGGCCTTGCCCACGGCCGAGGCCACGATTTTTTTCGCCTTTTCCGTGGCCCCGTCATGGTCGTGACCATGCACCCAACTGCCCTGATCGCGGATATTGGCCATCTCGAACAGGTACTTGTTCAACCCTGCCTTCTCGATGGCCGCCCTGAAAATCGGCTCGTGGGTGCGCGGCGTGCAGGCGGCCACCACCACCCGGTCGACCAGGCCATCGCGGACGTCCTGCTTGACCATCTCCTGCCCGGAATCCGAGCACATGAACAGATCCTTGCGGGCAATCACGACATCAGGCAGCGTTTCCGCAAATTCGCGAACCGCCGCCACATCGATGACGCCGGCAATGTTCGTACCGCAGTGACAGACATACACACCGACTTTCGCCATACAGATCTCCTTTTTCAGGGTGAAGAATATCCCAAAACGCGCACAGGCAGCCGGACAAACGCCTCTGTGGCAGGTCTCGCATCCAGTCCGCGCGAGTGGTCTTCCTGTTGTCCTATCGCGCTCTTTTGCCGCCCGACTTGCCCGACGGAAATTGAGCTTGGCCTTTGTAGAGGAGAAAAATACACCGTGCAAGTTTTTTCTCAATATGCACACTTTGCACAAGATAGCTGGCGGGATTGTGCGGCGGCCATTTGGCCGGCCGGTTTGGCTTGGCGGTGCGGGGTCGTGCGCCTATCTATTGGATCGCATTGATTAAGAGATGAAATTGTCGTGGCTCCGTGTCCACGGATTCCGGGTGCGGTCTCCTGTTTTTCTGCCCCAGGAGCCATCTTTCTATTGAACAATTTGCACAATTCAGGCGCTGGTTGCCCATCTTTGGACTGTGTCAATGGCAGGTTTTTGTGCCGGTTGCAGCAGAAAAAAACCACTGGTGCAATGGAGCATGATGCAGGGAAGGGAGGCGGACATGGGGCGAGACAGAGAGAGACAGGGGTGAGCGGAATTCGCCCGGACCTGGGAACGAGCGTTCAAAATAACGTCCATGTTCCATGTGCAGGCGGGACGCCTGTGTTCCCAGGCAACACGCCGAGCCCCAACCGCCACGCGGCTGGGCAGAAAAAGCGGTGCAGCAGTGGCGAGTGGCACGCGATGAGTGTCGGACGGTGATCAGAATCGCCTATATTGCCGGGATTATGATTTTCTTGATTGCTCCGCGTGCGCCGGGAGACCGGCAAAGAGTAGACGCTGGAAAACCGTTGCAATGAAGGAGTAGCCACCAAATATAACTTTTCCGGAAAACAGGACGAGTCAAATCTGAGAATTTTTGATGTGTCTCTTGCGGGAAAAGGGCATGAAGCGCCCCGGTTCCCTGAGCAAGCGGCTCGAGCGGCTCGTTGTGTGCCACAGTGTGCGCCACGAACACTGCATGGTCATGGTGTCCGACCAGTAATTTTCCGGGATGCCGGAACTACCTACATTGTATAATATTCTGAAATAATAGGAACAAAATATATATTTCCGCTTTTTTATTCCACAGAACTCAGCGGGCTTTGGCTGCAACTGCCCATACCGACACGACAGAGGTGTTGGCCGGTGAAGGATGCGATTGTTTTATCGATCATCAGTAAGCGTTTTCAGGTTAATCGCTTGATATAACAAAATATTTTTTAAATTTTTCCGAGCGGAAATATTCTATGGAAAGCTGGCACATAATATGCTCTATTAAGCACAATATGTAATTATGGCGGGCTGGCAATCAATATCTGTTGAAAAGGAGGAAGGTATGAAGATGAAGCACGTTGTCTTGGGCTTGGCAATGGTATTCGGGATGGCAAGCGCCGCTCATGCCACGGTCATTGATTTTGAACCGTTGCGTGGAACTGGTGACACCGTGAGCAGCGGGTACGAGGAGAACGGGTTTCAGCTCGTAACCAACAGCTCCAGCGGGGTCTTCAATGTTTGGGATGGTTATATTGTGCCAACCGTGACGGCGCTGGTTAGCGATGCAGGGGGAACGACTACTTTGAGCAAAACGGATGGCGGCCTGTTTCAACTCAACAGTATTGATCTGGCCATATATTACTATTCCTACCCGATTGACGTCACCTTCACCGGCCTGCTGGCTGATGGCGACACGGTTGAACAAACCTTTAATTTGGGATCAGGCCTTCAAACCTTTCTCTTCAAGGACGATTTCACCAATCTGGTCTCGGTCAGTTTCGTGCAAGGTACTTTTACTGCTGGGGATTTTGGCAAGATCTATCAATTTACCAATATCAATGTCACCCCGGTCGACGGCTCTGCGGCCCCGGTTCCCGAACCGGCCACCATGCTGCTGTTCGGCGCCGGCCTGCTCGGCCTGGCTGGCATATCCCGACGCAAGAACTGATTGCCCTCGAGCTTCACCAGTCACATGACCACAGGCAAGGCACCCGCCTTGCCTGTTTTGTTTGGTGCGCCCGGCAAGGGCGCGCGCGTGGAAAAATCAGGCCAGGGGGGCCAGCAGCGGCGCCCAGCCGGCGCTCATGCTTTCCCTGATGTCGGAGACCAGCACGATGGTTTCGGCAAAGCCATAGTCGGTCAGGGCCTGCCGGATCTCCTGGAGCGTATCGCGCACGATCTCGCGGGGATGGTCGCCGAACAGGTTGTAGACCAGGCCCAGGAAGGTGATGTTCCGGGCCCTGATCGCCTCCAGGTTGAGGCGGGTGTGGTTGATCGAGCCCAGCCGGGGCGAGGTGACCAGGATCAGGGGAAGCTGCCGGGCGGCATAGTAATCGAGCAGCCGCCACTGGGCGTTGAGCGGCGCCAGCAGACCGCCGGCCCCCTCCACCAGCAGCCAGTCGAAATGGCTGCGCAGGGTGGTCATGGCCTGATCCAGCACCGCGATGTCAACGACGGCGCCGGCCAGACGCGCGGCCAGGTGGGGCGAGGCCGGGAAGGGGAAAAGATAGGGACAGGTGGCGCCGCTGCGGTCAAAGTCGGTGAGCGCCTGCCCCATCAGCTGGCGGTGCAGTTTGATGTCGTCCGAGATCTCGCGGCAGCCGGTCTGGACCAGTTTCAGGGTGGTGACCGCCTGTCCCTGCTGGACAAGATAGCGGGCCAGCAGCCCGGC
>WQUH01000206.1 GCA_009782165.1 Pseudomonadota bacterium
CATGGGAAACCGGCCAGATGGCCGGGATCTGGGCGAAAATCTCATCGACCCTGGCGGCCTCGCTGTTGACCAGCGGGCCGAGCGCATCCTCCACATCCCACTCGTTGGGCAGGCTGGGGGCGACCAGCCGGTAGAATTGCTCTTTGAGTTGTTCGAGGTCCATGTACGGTCAAAACAGCGAGGTGACCATCTCGTCCAGGGCGGCCAGCAACTCCCGGTCATCGGTCAGGGCTTCGCTGATGGCGGCGCGGCAGGCCGCCCGGACCGGAATGCCCCGGCCGACCAACTTGCCGGTTTGAATGAGCAGCCGGGTAGACGCCCCTTCGGCCAGACCGGAATCCTTGAGCCCGCGCGTCATCCCGGCCAATTTGACCAGGGTCTTGGCCAGTTCCGGCTCCACCCGCCCTTCCCGGCAGACGATGGCCATTTCCTTGTCCGCCGCCGGATAGTCAAAGGACAGGGCGACAAACCGCTGCCGGGTCGAGGCTTTGAGATCCTTGAGCACGCTCTGATAGCCGGGGTTGTAGGATACCGCCAGCATGAACTCCGGCGGGGCGGTCAGCAGTTCCCCCCGTTTCTCGATGGGCAGTTGCCGCCGGTCGTCAGCCAGGGGGTGGATCACCACGGTGGTGTCCTTGCGCGCCTCGACGATTTCGTCCAGATAGCAGATGGCCCCGGCCCTGACCGCCATGGTCAGCGGGCCGTCGGCCCAGACCGCCTCGCCGGCGCGGATCAGATAGCGGCCCACCAGGTCGGAGGTGGACAGGTCGTCGTGGCAGGACACCGTGACCAGGGGCCGTTGCAGCCGCCAGGCCAGATACTGCATGAAGCGGGTTTTGCCGCAGCCGGTCGGTCCTTTGAGCAAAAGCGGCGTGCCGTCGCGATAGGCCGCCTCGGCAATGGTCAACTCGTCGCCGATGGGCAGGTAATACGGTTCCTCTTCGATCCTGAATTCGTCAATGCGCATCTGTTGTCCCGCCATGGCCTCCCCCGAGCAGAAAAATTTCCTGCCATAATACGAAGAGAGCCCGACATTGACAACCACTGCTTTATCCGGCGATCACATCCGTTTTCCAGGACAACGACCTGATCCGCGCGCCAATGAACAGAAGGCCATCCATTGACTTGTCTCGTTTTGTACGGCATACAATCAAGATGATACAACATGCGCCGACCCTGAATTCAACCCATCCATGCAAGAATTGGCTGACAACGCCGCTCTGGTGGATGGCGCTGGCCTGCGCGGGTTGGTGGGCGATCCGCTGCTGCAAGCATCCGGATTTTCAATTCGTGCGCGCCGTTGAAACGCCGTTCATGCTCTCGATATTCTGCCTCGCGGCCTGGCGCGCCCGGCAGGCCGGACGGTTGGCCGCAAATGTGTCGCGCCGGCTGGAGTCGAGGCTGCGGCTGGTGGCGAGCGTGCTGCTGGCAATCCTGGTGATAAGCCAGGAAGGATGGTTTCGTTGGCAGCAATTGCAAGTGCTCCGGGGGAACGCGGCGCTGGCCCGCATCGGCCAGCACTTCGTGGTGGGGTTCCTGGCCTTCGACGACGTGCAGCCGCTGGCCGAGCGCGGCCTGATCGGCGGCATCTACATCACCCGACGCAACCTGGAGGGCGAAACCGTCGCGAGCCTCAGAAAACGCATCGATGAGTTACAGGCCCTGCGCGCTCGGGCAGGATTGCTGCCGCTCTTCGTGGCGGCCGATCAGGAAGGAGGAACAGTCTCGCACCTGTCGCCGCCCATCGCGTATCTGCCGCCCCTTTCGAGCCTGCTCGCGGCTGATCCAACAAATACAAAAGATACAAAAAACCTGGAATCGCGCGCCTATGCCTATGGCGAGCAACAGGGGCGTTCGCTCGCCCGGATGGGCATCAACATGAACCTCGCGCCGGTGGTCGATTTGAAAATCGAACCGAGGGAGCAATGGACGGATCGGTACAGCCGCATCACCCAGCGCGCCATCGACGGCGACCCAGAGATCGTGGCCCGTGTTGCCACAGCTTACGGGCAAGGGCTGGCCGCCAGCGGCGTGTTGCCGACCGTCAAGCATTTTCCGGGGCTGGGCCGGGTCCAGGCCGACACCCACCTGGTCGGGGCATCCCTGACGGTCGATCCGGCGGAGCAAGCGGCCGACTGGCTGCCGTTCCGCGAAGTCACAGCCCGTACCGGCGCGGCGATGATGCTCGCGCATGTGCGGTTGCCCGCCATCGACCCGGACCAGCCTGTATCGCTCTCCCGCACGGTCGTGCAGGACGTGCTGCGCAAAAAAGACGGAGACGGCTGGAATTATCAGGGCTTGCTCATCACCGACGACCTCGACATGGGCGCGGTCTACGATGAGGGCATCGGCCGGGCGGCGACTGCGGCGCTGGATGCCGGAGTGGACCTGATCCTGGTTTCGTACGACCCGGACCAGTATTATCGGGCGCTCTATGCGGCCTGGCAGGCATGGGAGCAAGGCACTATCGATGCCGGCCGCGAGGCCGAGAGCGCGAACAGGTTGATTCTGTTCTGGCAAGAATACAAAAAATCCCGCGCTGAGGCGGAACAGGAAACAGTGCGCCGCAACCTGTTGCCCGCACAAGGCCAAGGAGAAACATGTCCTCGGTTATCGGCCATATTCTGACTGGAGCGACCATCGCTCTGCCCAAGCGCCAACCAGCGTCCTGGGGCTGGATGGCTTGGTTGCTTGCGCTCGCCTGTTTCCCAGACATCGAATACCTGGCCCTCTGGTTCTTCGGCAGCAATTTCCCGGTTCGGCTCACCCATTCCCTCTTCGTCTGCGCTCTGCTGCCGACAGCCACCTGTGTCTGGCTGCGCCGCTGCCGGCCGCAGCAGGAGCACGGTCCACGGACAATCCAGGCTTTTGCCGCCGGCTGGTCCCATCCGCTCCTCGACCTGTTGACCGGCGTGTCAGCGCTGCCATTACTCTGGCCCTTCAGCAATTCCGCTTTCAGGCTGCCCTTCGGCATCCTGCCCAGCGCCGGACAGCTCAGCCTGAGCAATGGGTATCTCTACCGCAATCTGGGGATTGAACTCGGCATCCTGGCGCCGCTCTGTTCGCTGCTCCTGTTCCAGAGCGCCATCCGGCGGCATCCCCGACGCCGGTGGATTTTTGCCGGCCACCTTGTGGTTCTGCTGCCCTGCCTGCTTTGGGGCATGGCGCTGCAACGGTAGGCGAGCATTTTTTGTAATTGGCTGCCAGGGCGGAAAAAATACTCAAGGATAGGCAATGATTCAGCTTTTTCTGGTGCTGTGCGGTTCCCGGCTGATCCGCCAACAGTGGTGGCTGCTGTTGCTGCTCGGCGCGGTCTGGGTGTTCCTGGGGGCTTTTTTATTTTTGGATGCCCTGGATGGGGCGCTGTGGGCGCCGCTGATCTATTTCACCCTGCCCTTGGCGCTGGGCGGCGTCTGGGCGCTGGCCTCCTCCTTCGATGCCGTCGGGGTCGCCAAGACGCTGCGGCTGGCCAAGGCGGCCGTGTGTCTGCTGGTGATCGGCCTGATCCTGCTGGCGCCGGACCACAGCGGCGTGACCATCGGCATTCTGGTGGGCCTGTTTTTATGTGCGAACGGCGGATGGCGCGGATTCTGCGCCTGGGTCATCCGCTATGACGGCTGGCAAGGCGGGCTGTTGTTCGCCGCCTTCGAACTGCTGTTCGGGGCCTGGTCGTTTGTGCCCTGGCCCACGGCCTGGGAGGGAGAGGTCGGCATCGATGTGGGCGCCCTGCTTTTGTTCACCGGGCTGGGCATGTGCGTCCTGGCCCTGCGCATCCGCCGCCTGCCGCCCGACAGGTCGGTCCTTTCCATCGTCAATCCCGGCGAAACGGCCTTTGGCATCGATGCAAACTCA
>WQUH01000207.1 GCA_009782165.1 Pseudomonadota bacterium
TCCGCCGCCGCCTCGCCGATCACGGTCAGCGAGCAGTTGAACCCCTGGGGGCTGGCAACCGTATCGCCGCCGATGAGCAGGCAGCCGTACTCCCGGCAAGCCTCGGCCAGCCCTTCGGCAAAGGCCCGGAACCAGGCCGGATCGAATGTCCTGGGCAGGCCGACGGAGAGGAGCGCGAAGAGCGGCCGCCCGCCCATGGCCCCGATATCGCTGACGTTGACCGCAACCGCCTTGCGCCCCAGTTGTTTCGGGGGATGGAAGGCACGGTCGAAATGCACCCTCTCGATCATGGTATCCACAGTGAGGAGCCAAACCAGGCGGCCATCCTTCGTCACCACGGCGCAATCGTCGCCGATCCCCTTGAGCAGCCGCTCGTCCGCCCGATGGGTCAGGGCGGCGATCTGGTCGATTATCTGGCGCTCGTTCATCACTGGTAGAATTCCTTGGGGCAGAGCGCGGGCAACTGCCTGGCCAGCATATCGCGGACCTGATCGCTGTCGCCGCATTGCAGCGCCTGTCGGCTGATCTGCCGCAGCTCGTCGCTGCGGCAATGGCGCAGCAACCGCCTGATCCGGGGCACGACCGCGGGGCGCATCGACAGTTCATCCAGGCCCATGCCCAGCAATACCGGGACGCACAGGGGATCGCTGGCCATTTCGCCGCAGAGGGAAACAGAAATGTTGCAGGCATGACCGGCTTCGACGGTCTGCCGGATCATGCGCAGAACCGCCGGATGGAACGGTTCGTACAGGTGGGCGACATACTGGTTGCCCCGGTCGATGGCCAGCGAAAACTGGATCAGATCGTTGGTGCCGATGGCAAAAAAATCAACCTCCGCGGCAAAGACATCGGCCATGACCACGGCGCTGGGCACCTCCACCATGATGCCGAGCTCGACCCCCTGAGCCACGGAGTACCCGTTCTCGGCCAGTTCGGCCAGCACCTCGGCGACAATCTCTTTCGCCTGCCGCAATTCAGCCGGCGCCGAAACCAGGGGCAGCAGAATCCGCAGCCGGCCATGGACCGAGGCCCGGAACAGCGCCCGCAACTGGCTGCGGAATATCTCCCGCTCGTACAGGGAAAAACGGATCGACCGGAGACCGAGGGCGGGATTGCGCTCCCGGTCCAGCCACGCCTTGTTGCCCGGAAAACGGTTGAGGAACTTGTCGCCGCCCACATCGAGGGTGCGCACCGTCACCGGATGGGGCGACATGGCGGCCAGCAACTGCTGGTAGATGGCCACCAACTGCTCCTCGTTCGGCGGCCTGCGGTTGTTGAAATAGTCCAGCTCGCTGCGGAACAGCCCGATCCCGTCGGAGCCGAAATGAAGCACGGCGGGCAGTTCCGCCAGGGTTTCGATGTTGGCGCTCAGGCGGACCGCAACCCCATCCGCGGTCTCCGAGCTCAGATGGATGTACCGGGCCAACTCGTCGGCAAGGAGACCGTCGCACCGGTTCTCTTCCTGCACCCGCCGCATCTCCTCCGGGGCGGGATCGAGCACGATCTGACCGCTGCCGCCGTCGAGGATGATCGCATCGCCGGTGGTCAGCAGCGACGTGGCGTGTTCAAGGCCGACCACCGCCGGCAGCCCGAGCGCGCGGGCGACAATGGCGGTATGGGAGGTAACGCCGCCCTTCTCGGTTAGAAATCCGTGTACATTGCCGGCCTGCATCCGCAGCGTATCTTCGGGGGAAAAATCGTTGGCCACCAGGATGACCGCCTGGCCTTCGCCGGCAAACGGCTGGTGTTCCCGCCCGGAGAGCAGCCCGAACACCCGGTCCGCAACATGTTTGATATCGGTGAACCGTTCCCTGATGTACGAATCGTCGATCCGGTCGAACCGTTCCTTGATCTCGCTCAGGGCCTGGGCCAGCGCCCATTCGGCATTGACGTTCTTGTGCCGGATGATCCCGATGGTCCGTTCGACGATCATCTTGTCCTTGAGCATCAGCAGGTGGGAATCGATGATCGACAGGGCATCGGCCAGATCGTCGGCCAGTTTTTCCCGCAACAGCAGCAACTCGTCGCCGGCGGCCTTGATCGCCCCGGCAAAGCGGTCCACCTCGTGTTCGATATGGTCCGGCGGCAGATGGTGCCATCCGGCCCGGACAGTCCGCCGTTTGAAGACCACCACCGTGGCGGCCACGATCCCCGGGGAAACGCCTATGCCCTGCAAGGCGCGCGCCGGCGGCGGTCTGTTGTCCTGTTGATCCGGGCAGGTCATCACGCCTCATCCTGGTCATTGATAATGTCGGCGGCGGCGGCCAGCGCGCTCTCGGCCCGAGGCCCTTCGGCCAGCAGGCCGACGGTGGCGCCCCGCACCAGTGCCAGGGCCAGCACATCGAGGATCGAACTGCACTCGACCGTCTTGCCGTCATGGCGAAGAAAAAGGCGCACGCCATACCGGTCCGCGATGCCGGCGAGCCGGGTCGCGACCCGGCCATGGATGCCCCGGATGCCGCCGACCAGGATCGATTTTTCCGCCCGCATCACTTGACAATCCGCAAGCTGGGCCGCCCGTTGCGGCTGTTTGCCTGTCCAACCGTCGAGGCCAAGGGAAGTTCCGGCTGCTCCTGTTCCAGTTGAACCGCCTGGATAAACCGCCCCTCTCCCCCCATGGTAAAGGTTTCCTGACCGGTGAATTGCGGGGTGCGCAAGGTCCAGACCACGGTCTGAATCGGCAGGGAGAGCAGGTGCAGGGTCACGTGCCACCATTCATCCCTGCGGGTTTCGTCGCGAACGATTTTGCCCACCACGGCGTAGAGCAGCATCTGCGGCTGTTGCGCGGCAATCAGGACAATATCGCCCGGCGCCGTCGTTTCTTTGAACGGCAGTTTCTTTTTCAGTTCAGCAACCAGTTGTTCCATGACGTCCCATTGTGTATGTGCAAACAGTGCAATCCCCAGATCGATCTTCTCAATCCCGTTGCAAGGTATATTCCAATTCCATGAAAAGGATGTCTTCGGCAAGCGCCCCATGAAACCGGGCCGTGGCAAGGTTCCGCAGCGCGGCGAGCACCGGCGGCCCGATTTCCCGCATCAGGCGGTATGCCTCGGGCGACGCCATCCGATTCCGCTCGTCCATTTCCCTGCCCGCCAGGGTCAGCAACGGCGTCAGCCGTTCGATCATCTCCCCCACCCGCAGAAAAACCGCCACATTGCCCTGCCGGCGCGCCAGGTCCGGCTCTCCGGTTGCGCCGCCATCAGTGCCGTCGCCATGCAGCAACTGTCGCCGAACCGCCTCGACCAGCTCCGCGTTGTCAGCCAGGATGAGATGCCGTTCCAGCAAGGCATAGGCCGGCTGCAGCAGCCCGCCGACCAGCAGCACCGAGGAGATATCCAGGTCGCTGGCCTTGACCGTGATCACCTGGAGGCCGGCCACCATCCGCGCGATCATGGCCGCGGCGGCGGGACGGTCGCGCACGGTTACCACCAGGCCCCCCAACAGCCGGGGCGCCTGGTGCGCAACCGGCTGTCCGGTAATCATTACCCCGAACTCCCCGCCAAAGACATCAAAAAAATCGTCCAGGGATTTGCCCGTGGCCTCGGACGCCTGCTGTCCAATTGAGGTCATCAGGGCCGCGACCTCGTCGCCGGCCTGTTGTCGGAGCCAATCCCAGAGGTCTTTGAGATCAAACCAGTTGGTCCACAGGGCGAGCTTGGTCTGTTGCGGCATCGGTTCGATCAGCGGGTGGGGAACCGGCGGCGGCAAATGGCGCCGGGCAACGAAGGCGGATGCCGCTTCCCGGCCGACCAGGGCGCCGACCCGCATGGTCCGGCTTGTCTCCGATGCGGCGTGGGTGCTGAAGGCAAGGGTCCGGGGCAGCAGGCCGCCGCTGGCATCATCGA
>WQUH01000208.1 GCA_009782165.1 Pseudomonadota bacterium
TTGCCTGCGCGGCCTGGTGGGCGAGCAGGCCGCGATCACCATCCTCCTGGTCGGCCGGCCCACGCCCCAAACCGTGCTGACCCCGGCCGATCCGGGGCAGACGCGGATCTGGAGCCGAAAGATGCAGGCCCTGGGCGACCCGAGGCTGTCGGTCCGTTCCCTGGAGGGGCCATGAAGTCGGTTGTGCCTGAATTTGCCATCATCGGCCATCCCAACGAGGGCAAATCCTCGGTGCTGTCCACCCTGGCCGAGGACGATTCGGTGCGGGTCAGCCCCATCCCCGGCGAGACCGTGCGCTGCCAGACCTTCCCGGTGCGGATCGATGGCTGGGAGATCATCCGCTTCATCGATACCCCGGGATTCCAGAATCCGCGCCAGACCCTGCTGTGGCTTCAGGAATACCAGGGGCCGGAAGCGGCGATGCTTGCGGCCTTCATTGCCGCCCACCGGCACGATCCGGCCTTTCACGACGACTGCGAACTGCTCGGGCCGGTGGCCGCGGGGGCCGGGGTGATCTTCGTGGTGGACGGCTCGCGGCCCCTGCGCCATGTCGACCGAGCCGAGATGGAGATCCTCCGTTTAAGCGGCGTCCCCCGGATGGCGGTGATCAACTGCAAGGAGGAGGAAACCGGGTTTCTCGACCAGTGGCAGAATGAATTCCGCAAGCATTTCAACGCGATCCGCATCTTCAACTCCTGCCGGGCCACCTACCGCCAGCGGATCGATCTGCTGGAGAGCCTCAAGGCCATCGACCAGCAACTCGCGCCAACGCTGAAGACCGTGGTCGCGGCCTTCCAGGAGGACTGGCAGGCGCGCAACCAGCGGGCCGCCGCGCTCCTGGCCGACTGCTTCCGGGAGATCCTGAGCTACCGCCGGACCGTGGCCTGCGCCCCCGAGGACGAAGAGCAACGGCGGCAGGAGCTGCTCCAGGCGTATCAAGACCATGCCGCCGCCCTCGAACGCCGGGCCCAGGAGGCGATCCGCGGCCTGTTCAAACACAACATCTTCAAGCTGGACCTGCCGCCGCAGTCGATTCTGCAGGAGGATCTGTTCAGCCGGAGAACCTGGGAATTTTTGGGCTTGAGCGAGTGGCAGATGATCGTGGCCGGGGCCTTGGGCGGAGCGGCCCTGGGCGTGGGCATCGATGCCGCCACCATCGGCAGCTCGTTCGGTCTGTTTTCAGCGGTCGGCGGCCTGATCGGCGCCGGCGCAACCGCGCTGAAGGGCAGGGATCTCCTTTCCGGGGCCCGGCTGCTGGGTATGCGCATGGGCGGCGACCAGTTGCAGGTGGGGCCGGCGGCCAACATCCAGTTACTCTACATCCTGCTCGACCGGGGGCTGCTGTTCTACGCCGGCGTGATCAACTGGGCGCACGGCCGCCGCGATTACGAACGGATGGCCCATCCGGCCGCCGTGGCGGGCAAGGGCGGCTTCACCAGCCGGTGGAGCGGGGAGCAGCGGGCGGTCTGCGCCCGATTTTTCCAGGCGGCGCGTCAGGGGAATGAAGGCGGGATGGAGGCGGCATCGGCGGCGCTGCAAGACCTGCTCCGCGACCAGTTCGCCGCCATCGCCGAGGATCGTTCTCCAGCCGGCCCGGGCGACGGCGAGCCGTCGTGAGCGGCGCGTCCATGGCTCCGCGGCTGTTGATCGTCAACTGCGCCAGCCCCTATTTTTTGTACATCCCCATGGGCAGCTTCGGCCTGTGCGACGCCCTGCGGCAACAGGGCATCGCCGCCGCGATCCACAACCCGGCCCTGTATCCGGAAAGCGAGATGCAAAGCCGGCTGACCGCTGTCCTCGCCGAATTCCAACCCACCCATGTCGGTTTCGCCTGCCACTGGCAGGAGACGGTCCACGGTTTTCTGGCCGCCCTGGCCGTGGTCCGGGAGTGGAGCGCCACCGTGCCGACCCTGGCCGGCGGCTTCACCGCCGCCTATTTTGCCGAGGATCTGCTGCGGACCGTGCCGGCGCTCGATTTCGTGGTGGTCGGCGATCCCGAAGCGCCGGTGGCGCAGCTCCTCCAGGGATGGCCGCCGGAGGCCATCGCCAACCTGGTCTGGCGCGAGCAGGGCGCGGTTGCCCGCAGCACGCACTGCTGGCGGATCAACCGGCAGCAGATGGACCGCCTGGCCTTTGCCGACTGCGCCTGCCTGATCGACGCTGAGCTGTATCTGCGGCAGATCAACGCCAAGCTGGGCTTTCCGCTCCTGCTGGGACGCGGCTGCGCCTTTGACTGCGCCTACTGCGGCGGCAGCCGCCACGCCTTCCGCCTCCACTCCGGCCGCAAGAAGCCGGTCGCCCGCTCGGTTGCGGCCGTTGTCGCCGATCTCCACCGCTTGTCCCCCTGGACGCGGGTGCTCTACCTCTGCTACGAGAACGATCCGGGCCTGATCAAACGCCTGTTCCGGGCCATTGCCGCCGACCCGCGCCTGCGGGGCCATTTCACCCTGCACTACGGGGCCTGGCATCTGCTCGACGCCGAATTCGTCCGCCTCTATCAGCGGGCCTTCGACTGCGCCGCCGCCCTGCCGATCATCGAGTTTTCGCCCGAGGTGGCCGACGATCGCCTGCGCGTGGTCATCAAACGGGGCGCAACCTACACACTCGCGGCCCTGGAGGACAACATCCGGGCCATCGGCGCGGCCTTTGCCGGACAGGTGCGGATCGAGGTTTTTTTCAGCCGCTATCACCCGGCGCTCGCTGCGGCGGATCTGGAGCGGGAAGCCGGGGCGGCGCTCCTGTTCAGCCACCGGATGGCGCGGCAGGGCCTGCCGGTGCATGTGTGCAGCGACCACCTCTCCACCGATGTCGCCAGCCGCTACTGGGAGGAGAGCCAGGACCGGCCCCGCGATTTCGCCCGCTTCCTCGACCGCAAGACCCAACTGGACCAGGGGCGGCTCTATCCCTTTCCGGTGGACAATCTCTGCCTGACCATCCCCGAGCATCTGCCGGCGGCCTTTCTGGTCCGGCACGAGGCCCTGCTGCTGGTTGTGGAGCGGCTGGAACGGTTTTGCCGCGAACTGACGCAGATCCTGACCGCCTGCCTGGGCGACCGCTGGCTGGCCGATCTGGCGGCGACCATCGCCCCCTGGCTGGCAGAGGAGGCAACCAGGACGGCCCTGTTCGCCGAACCGCCGCTGGCGGAGATCGTGGCGGCCCTGGACCGCCGTCTGCGCGACCGCGCCGGGGCGGAGTTGCCGTTTCTGGCCGATCTGTGCCGTTTCAGCCTGAAAAAACTGGCCCTGGCCGCGCCGCCGGTCGCCAGACCGCGGGTGGCGGCGGATGAGGCCGATCTGTGCTTTGTCCTCGATCAGGAGCGGGTCAGCATCCACCAACAGGACTATCTCGACCTGACCGCCTTCCTCGGGCGGCTGGACGAGTACGAAAACCGTCCGCCGTACCAACGCACGGCCTGCCTGTTTTTGCCGGACGGCATCGTGTCCCTGGCCAACTCCGTGTACAGCGCCACCTTCCGGCTGTTCGAGCAGCCCATAACCCTGGCGGCATACCGGGCCCGGGTCGGCCGGGATGCGTCCATCGATCCGGAGTGGCACCATCTGCTGCTCGCCCGGCTGCTCGCCGAGGGGCTGCTGCTCCCGGTATCGAATCCGTAATTCCAACGCCCCTTTTGCAAGGGGGTGCCCGCCTCTTCGTCATTCCCGCGTAGGCGGGAATCCAGCATGCACGGGGAACGGTATTCCATCCCGGCAACTGTGCTCGTCACTCACCACTCGCCACTGGTCACTGCTGTACTGCTTTTTCCGCCCTTCGGGCGTGTGCCTTTCTTTTGCTCGCCCAAAAGAAAGGCACCGTCGAGGCAGGCGCCCGCGTGAGCGGCGG
>WQUH01000209.1 GCA_009782165.1 Pseudomonadota bacterium
CGCCACGCGCCGATATGCAGGGTGAAGCGCATGCCCCGCTCGCCGAGGTTTTCCTGACGGGTGACCCGAATCTGGGGCCGGCGCCGCCGGCCGGCCGGGGTGACCGCGAAACCGATCCGCGCGCCGCCGAACTTCCCGGCCTGGGCCACCACCCGCGGATCGTCGCAGTTGACCACCCGCACCGCCGCCGGCCGCATACCGGCGAACAGCTCGCCCTTGGCCGCGGCCACGCCGGCCACGCTGCCCAGGCCCTGCAGATGCGCCGGATGGACATTGTTGACGCAACCGAGGTCGGGATCGGCAATGGCGGTCAACCGGGCGATCTCGCCGGGCGCGTTCATCCCCATCTCGACGATTGCCAGCCGATGCCCCGCTTCGAGGGCCAACAGGGTCAGCGGCAGGCCGATCAGGTTGTTGAAGTTGCCCCTGGTCTTCAACACCGGCTCGATGCCTGTGCGGCTCGCCCGCAGGGCCTCGACGCAGATGGCCGCCGTCATCTCCTTGACCGTGGTCTTGCCGGAACTGCCGGTGATGGCCGCCACCTTGACCGCGTCGCCGAGCAGACGGCGACGGTATGCCGCCAGATCGCCCAGGGCGCGCAGACTGTCCGCCACCCTGAGATAGAGGACGCCCTGCCGGAAGACCGTGGGCATCCGTTCAGCGATCACCGCTGCCGCGCCGCGCTCCCTCGCGGTTTCGATGTAGGCGTGGCCGTCAAAGGTTTCGCCGGCCAGCGCCACGAACACATCGCCGGGGTTCAGGGTGCGGGTATCGGTCGAAATCGCGCCCGCCACGGTTTGCAGGCTGCCGGATGCGACCTCGCCGCCGGTGGCCGCCAGCAGGTGGCGTTCGTTCCAGCGCAAAAGCCCGTTGGCGGCTTCGATCCGGTCGTCGAAAAAATACTTGGTGGCGCCGATGATCTGGTAGTCTTCGTGTCCCTTGCCGGCAATGAGCACGGTATCGCCGGGCGCGGCCAGACCGCAGGCGCAGGCGATCGCCTCCCGCCGGTCGCCGATCACCGCATAGCCGTCCAGCGGACGCGGCCCGCCCAGCAGCTCGGCCACCGGGCGTTTTTTTTGTTTGCCTGCGGTCATGCCCCGGACAATGTCCTCGATAATGGCGTCCGGCTGTTCGGTGCGGGGGTTGTCGGAGGTGACGATCGCCACCTGGGCGTGCCGGATGGCGATTGCGCCCATCTGCGGCCGCTTGCCGCGGTCGCGGTCGCCGCCGCAGCCGAAGACGCAGATCAGCCGGCCCGCGGTCAACCCGCGCAGGGTTGCCAGCACATGGTCGAGGGCATCGGGCGTGTGGGCATAATCCACGAACACCGCCGGCCCGGCGGCGGGCGGCTCGCCCGGCAGACGCACCCGCTCCAGCCGGCCGGGGACCGTCCGCACCGCAGCCAGCCCCTCGCTGATGTGCGCGGGCGACAGCCCCAGGGCCAGCCCGACCCCGGCCGCGGCCAGCAGGTTGAGCAGGTTGTGTTCCCCGGTCAACGCCGAGGCAAGGGGAACCGACCGCCCCTTGAGATGAAGCCGGCACCGCAGCCCTTCCACGGTCTGGGCGATCTCTTCGGCGCGCACCTCGCAGTCCGGGGCAAGGCCGCAGCGGATGCCCGCCCTGCCCGCCACCGACCGCCACAGCGCCGCGCTCCAGTCAACTCCGTCGGCGGCCGGGGCCATCACCACCACCGCCGTGCCGTCCGGCTTGAGATGCTGGGTAAACAGCCGTTCTTTGGCGGCGAAGTACTCGCTCATGCCGCGATGGTAATCGAGATGGTCGCGGCTTAAGTTGGTGAACAGGGCCGCCTCGAAGGCGAGCCCGCCCAGCCGCTGCTGGTCGAGGGCATGGGAGGAGACCTCCATGATCGCGTGGGTGACGCCGGCATCGGCCATGGCGCGCAACACCCCCTGCAGGGTCGCCGGATCGGGCGTGGTCAGGGGCGCGGTCTGGAGGATATGTTCGCCCCGGTCATCGCGGTAGCGGTAGTTGACCGTGCCGATCACGCCGGGACGAAAACCGGCGGCGACCAGCATGGCCTCGATCAGCCAGGTGCAGGTGGTCTTGCCGTTGGTGCCGGTGATGCCGATCAGGCGCATCCTTTCGGCGGGGAACCCATGCCAGGCCGCCGCCAGATCGCCGATCGCCCGGTGGCAGTCGGCGACGCGGATCAGAGGAACGGGCCACTCGTCCCCTGCCTCCGCGCCTTCGACCACCACCGCCAAACACCCCCTGGCAATGGCATCGGGGATAAACAGGCGGCCGTCCGTCTTGGCTCCGGGCACGGCGACAAAGAGGCTGCCGGGCCGCACCTGCCGGGAATCGGCGGTGACCGAGGCGACGGCGCGGGCCAGAACGGCCGGGGGCAGCCGGACGCCATCCGCCGTGGGGATGGCCCGCAGAAGCTGCGCCAAGGTGGTCCGTTTGGCCTCGTTCATTTGGTATCCAGGGTGAGAATGCATTCGTTGACGCCCAACAGGGGTTGCCCCGGCAGCGGATACTGGGCGACAATCCGGCCGCTGCCGTTCACCCGGACCTTCATCCTGTACCGGTCGATCTGCTGCAATCCCTTGCGCAGGCTCATCCCGCGCATCTGCGGCATCAGGCCGACCGGTTCGCTGATCTTGCCCGGAGCCTCCCGGTAATTCAGCCGCTTGCTGATAAAGAACTGGCGCAGGTTTTCCTTGCTCCGCTCCGGGGGCGCGGCCGCCACCGTTTCCGTGCTCTGGTTTTTGACAAAATCGGTCAGCAGTTCCTTGCCCATGCTCTCCAGGGCGCCAAGACCGCTCCCCTTGTCGTTGGCCTTCGGATAGAGGTGATCCTGCTCGACCGCCATCAGCAGCAGGAACTTCGGCTGTTTGGCCGGCGCGAAGCCGACGAACAGATCCTGGATGGAAAAGGTGGAAAATTGCCTGTCCCGCCGCATCTGGACGTTGTCGGCGGTGAAGGCGACCAGGTTTTCCCGTTCCTTCAGCCAGTCGGTGAAGAGGTCGCGCCGGATCATCACCCCCAGCGCCGGATCGAGGACATGGATCTTTTCCGTGGCCTCGCTGCTGCGGTCAAAGCGTTTGCCTGTCTTGTGATCGTACAGCGAATCGACCACATAGGGGGTGATCCGCCAACCGCCGTTGACCAGACTCGCCAGGGTGACGCCGACCTGCACGCCGGTGACCTCCGGTTCGCCCTTGCCCTGTTCCGGCGCCCCCGGACCCGACTCCCAGTTGCCGAAGACCGAGCCGTACAACTGGATCTGCCGCTCGAAGGCCGCAAGCTGTTCCCCGGTGAAACCGTAGTCGGGCGCGGCCACCGTGGGCGGCAGCAGGGCCGGACCGCCCAGCCCGGTTCGCTGGATGGCCGCGGCCTTGACCAGGATAGAGCGGATCAGCTCCTTGTTGAGCAGGTGGTTGTACATGCGGTTGATCCGGTTGTTCTCGCTGGCCTTCCAGAAATAATTGGGATTGAAGGAGGGCTGGTTGATCAGGGCGACAATCCGGCCGCTGCCCGGCTCGATCACCATGCCCATGCCCTTGTCCGCCCCCTGGGCGGCGAGGTAGCCGCGAAAGCGGTTTTCCACCTGCCTTTGCAGATCCAGATCCAGGGTCAGCATCAGATCGGCGCCCTCGGTCCCCAGGCTTTCCCGGCGGGCGAAATCGATATCCGGGATGTTGGCCCTGCTGAAACCGCCGCCCTGGAGGATGGTGTCGTATTTGCCTTCCACCCCGGCCAGCCCGACGCCGTCGCCCATGAATCCCAGCACATGGGACGCGGTGGTGTGGCCGGGATAGAAACGGACATTCTCGGCCTTGCAGGTCACGCCCTTCAGTTGCA
>WQUH01000210.1 GCA_009782165.1 Pseudomonadota bacterium
GCCGGACCGCGCGGCGGCCGGTAGAAGATGCGGAGCAGCGACCATTCCTCAAGTTTGTTGACAAAGCGCCGCTTGCTTTTCTTGGCCCCCTTGGCAATGCCGGTGACCCGGCCGAGGCCGGAACAGTAGCAGGTCACCAGTTTGTCCGCTTCACCGTAATCGGCAACGCGCAACACGATTCCGCATGCACTGCGGAGGGTCATCGGCTGGAGGCGGCAGCAGGAGGGGACGGCAGACGGAGCAGGAAACGGCCGTCAGAGCCGTCGGGAAAAGGGAACCGCGCCCCATTCAGGTGCAGCTCGGCGCTGTCGGGCTGAAAGAATTCAAGCGACATCTGCTTGTCCGCTTCCCACAGCGCGTTCGCTCCCTTGAGGTAGGTCTGTTCAGCCGGGGGCTTGTTGTCGAGCGTGACCATCACGCGGCTGTCTTTTTTGAAAAATGCCTGCAATTGCACGTTGTTGTGCTGACCACCGCCGTTGCTGGTGGCCGGATCGGCCGGATGAAAAACCGACTTGGAGCTGGCGGCGGGGGGGAAGAACCTGTCGGTCAGGAAGGCAAAGGGATTCCAGGAAAAGTAGAGGCAGAAGCCGGTGAACGAGCAGACAATGAGCAGAAGCAGGATGCCGGCGATGGCGGCCGAGGAAATATGAGCCGGTTCGGCGAGCTTTTTCGGCATCAGGTGCTGCTTGCGCAGGCTCTCCTGCAAAAAGGTCTGAGGCCGCTTTTCCACGCCGTCCCGGGCGAAGAAAAACCGGCTGACCAGCGAGCGGTCATCGATGCCCAAAAAGGCGGCGTACAGCAGAATCTGGCCCCTGGTAAAGGAATCGGCCGGCAACCGCGCAAAATCCATGGCCTCGATCGCCTGCAGGTTGGCGAGGGCGATTCTGGTGGCTGCCGCCGCCTCTTCCAGGGACAGCGACCGTTCCCGGCGCGCTTGCCGGAGCTGTTCGCCGACCGAAAGCGGGTCGCCGACCGAGATTGGGGGCAGGGTCTCCTCAGTGTCCATAAAAAACGCAAGCAATCAAAGGATGAGGCGGCGCCGATATCCGCCAGGGATGCGCGGCCAGTTGGGTTGCGGCCTCTGAGCCGTCCGTCGCGCGGCGCGGATCAGAAGATCTTGATATAGGCCCTTTCCTGGATGGAGGTCAGCCAGTCCTTGAAGCGCTGCTCCAGGGCCTGCTGGTACAATTTCTCCCGGATCTGCTCCTTGACCTCGTCCAAAGGCTCACGGGCGGCGGCCTGACCTTGCTGGCTGGAGAGGAGCTTGAACAGGTGGTAGGCGTTTCCGCTTTCGACAATCTTGCTGATCTCGCCGGCTTTGAGATGGACAACGGCATTACGGATGAAGGGGGCCAGCTCGTCTTGCTGAAAACGGCCCAGGTCGCCGCCCTCGGCGGCCGAGGGCAGATCGGAGTATTCCCTGGCCAATGCCTTGAAATCCTTTCCTTTCGCAGCCAGGTCGCGGACTTTCTCAATCTTCTGTCTGGCCTCCTCCTGGGACGGGATGGCGCCGTTTTTGGTTGCTGTTCCCCAGGTGCAGCCAATCTGCAGCAGATCGTACTCGCCGCCGGCCACGGTGACGTAATGCGAGTTGTAATAGTCGAGCACCGCGCTGTCGGAAATAACCACCTTGGTGCGGACCTCGTGGTTGACCAGTTTCGAATTCAGAATCTGCTCCCGCAGCTCTTCGCGGTACTGTTTCTCGCTCATCCCCTCGGCGGCGATATCCTTGCGGAATTGATCGACCGTGGTTTTGTTGGCGGCCAGAATCCGTTGAAAAGCGCCCTCGACTTCCTGGTCGCTGATCTGGATGTTGTATTTCTTGGCTTCCTGGAGGATGAGTTTTTTCTCGATCAGCTTATGCAGCACGGTGAGCCGGGCCTGCTGCATCGCCGCCTCCCGCTGGCCAGCCGGGGTCTCGTCCATTATTTTTTTGAAGAGAGGCTTGCCGAAATCGTTCATCTCGGAGAGCGTGATCACATCGTTATTGACCACCGCCACGCCGCGGTCGACAACACCGGCCGAGGCGCACAGGGGCAGCAGGAGCAGCAAAAGGGCAGCAAAGGCGGTTCTCGATACCATGAGCGCAGCAGGAGGAGGAGGTTTGGCAACAGGAATGTTCGATCATGACCAACAGTACGTGGATTATCTAACCGGAACTTGGTAAGGGTGCAACGGTTTTCAAGGAATGCCCCCGGTTATGCCGCGAAAAAGGCGGACGGATGGCCAGTTCTGATGACTTGCGCTCCGGCGTTCCTCTTGCTAGGATAGATGGTGCGTTGCTGTTGCGGAACATTTCCGGCAGGGGGCGATTGCCGTGGGCATTGAATGTTTTTCCAAGGGTGCGAAGCTGTGACGATGAAGACGCTCAAAGGCCTGGTCATTGGTTTGGCTCTGCTTGCCTGTACCGCGCAGGCGCAAGGCGGGGTCAATATGCCCGCTTTTTCGTTGCCGGCGGCCATCGACGGCGCCCTGGTCACCAGCGAGGCGTACCGGGGCAAGGCGGTGCTGGTCACCTTTTTCGCCACCTGGTGTCCGCAGTGTCTGCAGGAAATTCCGACCCTGAAAGAGCTGCACGCCAAATTCGAGCAACAGGGGTTCACGGTGGTGGCGCTGTCCGTCGACCAAAACGGGGCCGACGCGGTGGCGCAACTGGTGCGTCAGGCGGGCATCAACTACCCGGTCCTGATGGCCGACCGATCGACCACCCATGACTTCGGCGATGTGGCGGCGATTCCCACCTCGTTTCTGGTGAATAAAGAGGGACGGGTGGTGAAGAAATATCCGGGCTATATCTCGCGGGGTTCACTCGAAAAAGATATCGAAGCCGTCCTCTGACCCTGGACCGCGGCGGGGCCGGTGATTTGCTGTTGACAACCAGGGCGGCATTCCTTAGATTGCGGGACAGGCAGGAACAGTTTGTTGTGTCGTATTCATTCAGATAGGGGGTTGATCATGAAAAAAGTAGGAGTTGCTGTAGTGGTTGCGGCTTTTGTATTGAGCGCAGGCGCGGTGTTTGCCGCCAAGTGCACCGTTGACAGCGTTGATGGCAACAAGATGACCGTCACCTGCGACAAGGTCGACGTCAAGGCCGGCGATGCCGTAACCGTCAAGGCGAAAAAGGGCCTGGAAGGCTGCTGATTGCCTGAAATTTTCGAGTTGAGCACAGAGCGGGTCGACACTGTCGGCCCGCTCTTTTTTTATTATCTTCGCCGGGCAGCGCCGTCCAGACGGGCGCAACCCGGTTTTGCCCAGGAACAGAGAGATGGATCCTCAGACCTTGCCGGAAAAAGAGCGGGCACTGTACAATGCGATCAAAGAACGCTACACTGTGGCCTTTGAGCCGCTCCGCATCAGGGATTACCACCTGCGCCTGTTGAAACTCGTCGATCTGGAACAGATTCTGGACGGCAAGGATCCCTTGCGGGATGTTTCCGCCTTCCCGTTCTGGGTCAAGTTGTGGGAAGCGGCCATTGTGCTGGCGGAGTTCATCGCCGGACAGCCGCGCG
The DNA here is from genome assembly GCA_009782165.1 of Pseudomonadota bacterium. GTDB lineage: Bacteria > Desulfobacterota > Desulfobulbia > Desulfobulbales > Desulfobulbaceae > Desulfobulbus. The sequence continues at coordinate 3,510 of WQUH01000210.1, forward strand.
AACGGCCGGCCACCGTTCTCGAACTCGGCGCCGGCCTGGGCGCTCCAGGATTGACCGCGGCCGCCGCAGGGTATACTGTGACCCTGAGCGACTATGAAGAGATGATTCTCGATTTCGAGCGGGTCAATGCGGCGGCGAGCAAGCTGACCGATGTGCGGTTCGCCTTGCTCGACTGGTTGAACCCGCCGGCGATGGAGCGCTACGATATGATTCTCGGCGCCGAGATCCTGTTCCGGGAAGAATTTTTCGCGCCGCTGCTGGATGTGCTCCGCAAGGCGCTCAAGCCGGACGGCGTGATCTATCTGGCGCATGACGCCAA
>WQUH01000211.1 GCA_009782165.1 Pseudomonadota bacterium
GGCCGGCGGCTCGACTTCCTGCTCCAGGAATTTCTCCGTGAAGTCAACACCCTTTCCTCCAAGATCGCCAATGCCGCCATCGCGCATCTTGGCGTCGAAATGAAGAACGAAATCGAAAAGCTCCGCGAACAGGTGCAGAACATCGAATAGCGGCCTGGCCGCCCGTTTCTCTTTTTTCTTTTGCCCGCAGTGCCTTATGGAGAACAGACTCGTCAATATCGGCTTTGGCAATGCCGTCAAGGTCAACCGTATTCTCGCCGTGGTCAATCCGGGCTCCTCGCCGATCAGGAAACTGAAGGAAGACGCCCGGCTGGAAAAAAAGCTGATCGATGTGACCGAAGGGCGGCGGACCAGGGCGATCCTGATTCTCGATTCCGGGCACCTGATCCTCTCGTCGGTGCAGCCGGAGACCATTGCCCAGCGCCTGGCGGCCCTGGAGCAGGAGCAGCGCCTTGCGGACCCGGCGTCGGCCAGGATCCAAACCGAGGGCGAGTGATGCTGGTGCTGGTGCTGTCCGCGCCGTCAGGATGCGGCAAGACAACGATCCTCACTCGGGTCATGCGCGACCTGCCGGGCCTGGTTTTTTCCGTTTCGCATACCACCCGGCAACCCAGGCCCGGCGAGATCGACGGGGTGCATTACCATTTTGTCGGGGCAGAGGTCTTCGCCGCCATCCGCAACCGGCAGCCGACCGGTTTTCTGGAATGGGCCGAGGTGCACGGCAACATGTACGGCACCAGTGTCGACGAGGTCGAGCGGCATCGGCGCGCCGGTTGCGACGTCATCCTCGACATCGATGTCCAGGGGGCGGCCCAGGTGCGGCAGCGGATCAAGCCGGTGACCATTTTCATCGCCCCGCCGTCCCTGGCCGAACTGGAGCGCCGCCTGCGCGGCCGGGAGACCGAAAGCGAGGCGACCATCGCCCTCCGCCTCAACAATGCCCGCAAGGAACTGGCCTGCGCCGGGGCGTACGATTATCTGATCGTCAACGACCAGGTGGACCAGGCGGCGGCAAGTCTGCGCGGCATCATCGTTGCCGAGCGCGCCCGTCAACGCCGGATGCCGGACGGACGACCGGCGCAGTGGAGCGCCTGATGGCGGCAGGCGGGCGGACGCAGCATCCGGACGCGCAACCGGCGGCGCAGGCGGCGGACGACGATCTGATCTGGGGGATACACCCGGTTCGGGAGGCCCTGGTTCAGCAGGCGGCGACGATCAGCGAGATCTTCGTGCAGCGGGGCAAGGGTGGGGCGCGGTTGCAGGAAATTATCGATTGCGCCAAGGAACGCGGCATTGCGGTTCGCTTTGTCGAGGCCGACCGGATGCGGGCGCCGCGCGCCTGCCGCCATCAGGGCGTGACGGCCCGGCTGAGCGCGGCCCGGTTGCTGGCGCTCGACGAGCTGCTGGACCGGATCGCCGCACACAGCTCGCCATTGCCTCCCCGGCTGCTGGCCCTCGACTCCATCCAGGATCCCCGCAATCTCGGCTCCATCCTGCGCTCGGCCCTGGCCGCCGGCTTTCATCACGTCATCCTGACCAGGGATCGCAGCGTACCGGTGACCGGCACTGTGGCCCGCACCGCCGCCGGCGCGGTGGCCCACCTTTCGCTGTGCCAGGTCACCAACCTGAGCGAGACGCTCAACACCTTGAAAGAACGCGGATTCTGGGTCTTTGGCGCAGTGGCGGAACCCAATGCTGCCTCGATCTATGCCGTTGATTTTTCCGGTCCGATCTGTCTGGTGATCGGCAGCGAGGGCAAGGGACTCAGGCCGCTGGTCCGCGCCCGCTGCGACCATCTGGTCACGATCCCGATGCGGGCCGCCTTCAACTCGCTCAACGCCTCGGTGGCGGCGGCGGTGATTATGTTCGAGATCGCCCGCCGCTCCGCCTGATTCCCGCGCTTATCGCTTCTTGTTCCGCATCTGGCGATGCAGGAGATCGCCCAGGGTGCCCATGGACGGCGATTCCCTGGCTATCGGCGGCGCAGGTGCCGCATCCCTGACGGATTCCTTGGCGGTGTAGTCTTCGGGAACCAGGGCCAGCCGTTTCTGCTCGACATCGATCGATTCCACCTTGACGGTCATCTCCTGGCCGACCGACACCACCTCGCGGGGGTGGTGGATCCGCTTCCCCGCGCCCAGCCTGGAGATATGGAGCAGGCCGTCAACGCCCGGCTCCAGGGTGACAAAGGCGCCGAAGGCGGTCAGCCGCGAGACCGTGCCCTGGTGCACCGAACCCTCCGGATAGCGCTGCGTGACCTTGTCCCACGGATTTTCCAGCGTCTCCCGCAGACTCAGCGAGATGCGCTCGTTGTCCCAGTCGAGCCGCTTGATGACGACCTCCACCTGCTGGTCGCGGCTCAGCACGTCTTCCACCCGGTCGGTCTGGCCCCAGGCCAGTTCCGCGATGGGGATCAGGCCATCGACGCCGCCGATGTCGACGAATGCGCCAAATGGGCGAATCGAGGTGACAATCCCCTTGACCTGCATGCCTTCATGCAGCCGCGCCTTGAGCTGCTCGCGCTCCTGCTGCCGCTGCTCTTCCAGCACCGCCCGCGCCGAGAGGATGATGTTGCGGCCCTGGTTGCCGAACTCGATCACCTTGAAGGCCAAGCTCTTGTCGAGATACTCTTCGGGATGCTCGATCTTGCGGATGTCCATCTGCGAGTAGGGACAAAATCCCCGCTGGCCGGCAACGGTCACGGAGAAGCCGCCCTTGACCTCGCCGGTCACCTTGCCTTCGATGGGGATGCCCGCGTGGAAGGCCTCTTCCAGTTCGCGGGATGAGGTCTGGCCGGACCCGAGCCGGGTGGTGAACAGCATCTCGCCGCCCCGCATCGACAGGAAAAAAACCTGCACCCGGTCGCCCGGCGCAACGGCCAGCGCGCCGGCCTGGTCGCGAAGCTCGGCGGCATTGAGGATGCCTTCGCTTTTGCCGCCGGCATCGAGAAAGATGGTGTCGCCGCTGATGCCGACCACGGTGGCCTCAACCCGGCTGCCGGGTTGCAGGGTGGTCCGGGAGACGGTCTTGTCCTGAAAAAGTTCCGCAAAGGTTTCGTTGCTCATGGTTTGTGCACCAAGGATAGAATGAACCGACGGGTCTGGCCGCGACAGCGCGGGCCCGCTCACTGTTGGATGATTTCCGTCCCCGGCGCCAGGTCGAGCGCGCGCAGGGCCTGTATCTGCTGCGGATCACCCGGCCGCAGGGTGTTGAACCGGACATTGGCAAAGGTCAGCTCGGTCAGGGCGCCAAAATGGTCCTCCATGAGCAGCCGGCGCAGGGTGAGGTCGCCGGTCGCCCAGATCTGCACCCGTTTGACCTGGGGATGCGGATTTTTGGGGGTCAGTTGCCATGCTTCGCATCCCTCGGGCGGATCGTTAAGCAGAAAAAGAGGATCCATCGGCGCGACGACGAAGGCATCGAGCAGCTTCCTGGCGCCGGTAAAGATGGCGTAGGTGATGTCGGATTCCATATCCTGGGCCGGAGCGACGAGCAACTGCTTGTCCTCCGGGGTATAGATGGAAAGCGACGCGCCGTCGTTGATGATGGTCTGCTCGGTCGGACCGGTGTAGTTCCAGCGCATGATCCCCGATGAACCGGCGGCGCCGGCCGCGGCAACACGGTAAAAAACGGCGTTCCCCGAGCCGTGTTTCATCCGGTCGCCGGTGCGGGTGGTTTGCGTGAAATCGAAGGCAAGGCTGTGGAGTTGCTGATATTTTTTTTGCAATTGGGCAACCCGCTGTTCAGGGCCGGCGGCCGGGGCCGGCCCGGCAAAGGGGCCGGCAACCAGCAGCAGGGCAAGAAGGTACAGCCAACTGGTCTTAT
>WQUH01000212.1 GCA_009782165.1 Pseudomonadota bacterium
TTCCCGCAGGCAACTGGATTCCCTGTCATTCCCGCGTAGGCGGGAATTTCGCGGGAATGACGAAGAAGCGGGGAGGTTGCGGAGACGGCGCATCCGAGGGATGCCGTCCCCGCCGGATATGCGGTGCCGCATCTCGTTGCCTCTGCCAACAGGCCGCCCATTTTTTTCAACGCTGCCGACGCTTTTTTTGTGGCGGAATGTGACACGGCAGGTACAGTTCGTGCGGCGCACGATATGGCTGTAATGGCTATGCCCGCCCATGCCCATGACTCTCCCTCGGCCGGCCGGGCGCCGGCAGGGAAGGGCACGGCAAAGACAAAAGACAGGCCCGCCCGGCTGGTCGCTGTCCCGGCGCGTCACCTGTGCGGTTTCGCATTTTTTTCGAGGAGGAACAACGAACATGGCTCTTGGATTGCTTGCCAAACTGCTGCCGCCGGCGGAAAACAAGTTTTATAATTTTTTTGAGGATGGCGCGGAGGTCATCGAACTCTCTTCCCAGCTCTTTTACCAGATTGTCCATTCCGACCTCACCCAGCGGGAAGAGTACCTCATCCACGCCAAGACCTACAAACGGCGCGCCGCCGAGGCCATGGAGGGCAGCCTCGCCCTGCTCAACTCCTCCTTCGTCACGCCGATCGACCGGGAAGACATTCAGGTGATCTCGACCACGCTGTACAAATGCACCAAGGTCATCCTCAAGGCCTGCGTCTATCTCAGGATCTACAAGATCGAGTCCTACAACGATATCGTCAAGACCCAGTCGGAGGTGCTGATCAAATCGGCGGAGGAACTCCGGACCATCATCTCGATGATGAAAAGAAACGCGTCGCTCAAGGAGATCACCGCGTGCAGCTATCGGATCAAGGATATCGAGAATCGCGGCGACGAGATCCTGTTCAACGCCACCGAAGAAATTTTCTCCGGCAAGTACGATGCCCTCTATGTGCTCAAGTGGCGCAATATCTACAAGGGCATTGAAAATGCCCTGGACATCTGCTCCGTCATTTCCGATTTGATCTTCAACATCGCGCTCAAGCACAGTTGATCGCCAGCCAACGCTGTTTCCCGCCCGGCGCGGACATCGCGCCGTCGGGAAGAAACACCAAATAGGGACAAGAACCAATGGCTCTCACGCTGCTTATTTGTGTTATCATTACCGCGCTGGTCTTTGAATACATCAACGGATTCCACGATTCCGCCAATGTCGTCGCCACCGTGGTTTCGACCAAGGTGCTGACCGCCCGCACCGCCGTCATCTACGCCGGCGTGCTCAACGCCGTCGGCGCGTTCATGGGCACCCACGTGGCCAGCACCATCGGCACCGGCATCATCGATGCGGAAGGCGTCACCCAGGGGCTCATTCTCTGCGCCCTGCTGTCGGCCATCATCTGGAATCTGATCACCTGGTACTATGGCATCCCCTCCAGTTCTTCCCACGCCCTGATCGGCGGTTTGATGGGCGCCGCCATCTCCAAGGCCGGGCACCAGGTCGTGCATTTCGACGGCGTTGCCAAGAAGGTGCTCCTGCCCATGATCTCCTCGCCGGTCCTTGGCTTCGGCGTCGGTCTGACCTTCATGATCGTGATTCTCTGGCTGTGTTCGCGATCCCATCCCAATACGGTCAACAACCGGTTCCGGAGGCTGCAACTGGTCTCCTCGGGGATCATCGCGATCAGCCACGGCAGCAACGATGCCCAGAAGACCATGGGCATCATCACCATGGCCCTGGTCAGCTACCACACCCTGCCCACCTTCGAGGTGCCCTACTGGGTCATTCTGGGCTGCGCACTGACCATGGGCCTGGGCACCATGGCCGGCGGCTGGAGGATTATCCGCACCATGGGCAGCAAGATGATCAAGCTCAAGCCCGTCCACGGCTTTACCGCCGAAATGTCCTCCGCCTCCATCATCCTCACCGCCTCCCACTTTGGCATCCCGGTCAGCACCACCCACATCATTGCCACCTCGATCATGGGGGTGGGCACCACCAGAGGCGCGAACGCCCTCAAGCTGGGCATCATCGGCAACATCGTCCTGGCCTGGGTGCTCACCATCCCGGTCTGCATGGTGATTGCCGCCGTTTTGTACCGCATTCTCCCGGTCTGACGAAGAACGCCCGGCAGGGCGGAACAGAGGTTGGGGTGAGCAACGCGAACCCCAACGGTGAGGGACAACGCTTTTGTTGGGGTTCGCCTGCGGCTCACCACCAACCTATGGACTGGATTTTTCGGCGCTTCCGCCGAGGGAGAAAAGTTTCTCGGCGCTCGGATCAACAAACGCCGCTTCAGCGAAACAGTGGGGAAGAGACAAAAAAATCCCGGCGGGTTGCCGGGATCGGATCAGGGGATCAAGACCGACAACGCCGGGTTCGCCCGCGCTGTCGGTCTTGTCAGAGGGGTGCAGCCGAGGGTCGTTGCCTATAACTTCTTGGCCTCGTAGACATTGATGACCAGCTCCGCTGCCAGCAGGTTCTGGATCGCCCCGGCAAAGGTCTTGAAATGCTCGGTCTGCACGTGCTGGTCCAGCGATTCCTTCTTCACCCACTGTTCGACAAAGGTGAACTTGCACGGGTTGGAGGTATCGACCATGAGATCATAGGTGATATTTTCAGCTTCCTTTCTCGTGCCCGCAATGCACGGCGCCGCCGCCTTGAGGAACTGTTCGGCGCAACCCTGCTTCACAACTGCTTCCGCCACAACCAGAATCATGTTCTCCTCCTTGGTTTATCGGTTTGCATGCCAAACGGCGTTCAGCCGTTGCCCCTTCCATGCCACGGAAACCTGCCATCAGCTTGTGGCGCAATCCGCGCGCGGCCTGTGCCGACCAGCTCTCCAGCGCATGAATTCCGCCGGCCCAGCTTGCGTTCCATGCTTTCTTCCAATCGTTTCTGAAGGGAAGTAGCACGATTGCCTGAGAATATCAACACTCAATTCCCGTCCCGATGGTTTGGGCCGCACGGCGTCGCGGCCGGGCTGGCCCTCGGTTACGGGACGATCTCGATCGGGTTGGACATGGCCTCGGCGGGCATCTGCTCGAACGGTTTTTCGCAGAACTCCACCTTGATGGTGTAGCGTCCGGGGGGGAGAAAGGCCGGTATCGAGGCGGTCAGGGAACGGGCGGCCTTGCGGTCGCCGAGCCGCAGGCAGTCGTCCTCATCGGTGTGTTTGAGGCGGATGCCGGTGACCGGGGTGGCGGCGTCGCCGGCGCGGAAGATCTGGATACCCGGATGGACGCCGAAATCGAAATCGCTCAGGCCGGAGAAGGCCAGCCGGATCTGCTCCTTGGGCCGGTAGCGGTCGAACTCGGTGGACAGATAGAGGTTGCGGTTATAGTCCGGCTCCTTGGACCCGGTGCCCGAGGTGGCCGCCTCCCAGAAACGGGGTTTGCCGGCGTCGAGATGCACGGCCTTGCCGCCGTAATGACCCACGCCGCCGCAGTTTTTGGCCTTGATCGTTTTCCACAGTTGCTTGCCGCCGACCCCCGGAAGCCAGAAATCGAGCGCTATGCCGTCCTGGTGGGTGCTGGTGCGGGCGACATTGTTGCCGCCCTCGCGGAGCTGCTGGTTGTATTCCGGGCTGCGGTAGGCGGATTCGATGTTGACGACCTTGCCGGGGGCCAGCCGGTCGACGAAGTAACTGAGCATGAACAGCAAACGGGGCGAGATATGCTCGCCCTTTTCCGCCGCGGGAAACTCGAAGACCCAATCCACCTTGGCAAGGGCCTCTTTGTTGAACGAGCCATCCTTGTCGAGCAGGTTGACTGTGGCCTCGCGGTTGTTGCGCAGGTTCTTGAGATGCAGGGAACCGC
>WQUH01000213.1 GCA_009782165.1 Pseudomonadota bacterium
CAGGCGGGCAGCAGTTGTTCCAGCCGGGTGATCTCTTTCTGCAGCGTCACTTCCTCGGGCACATAACCGCCATTTTTCAGCAGCCGGTAGGCCATGCGCAGATCTTCGGGGACATTGGCCAGGTCATCGGGCGGCAACGGTTTGTTCCGCCAATGGGACAGATCGGGAATGGTCCCGTTGGTCATGGCCTGCTGGATCTTGCGTTCGGCAATGGTCTGGATAATCGAAAGCATGGGCTTTAGACCCTGGGATGATTTTTCTCTGCTTTTTGCCGGATCGTGTCCCGGAGGAACTCGCTGTCGTTCTTGGCCGGATAGTCGAGGATGTAGTGGAGCCCGCGCGATTCCTTGCGTGAGCTGGCGCTCTCGACGATCAGTTCGGCGATCACCGCCAGGTTGCGCAACTCGACCAGGTCGGGCGTGAGCAGGTAGTCGTAAAAATGTTCGTTGATCTCCGTCAGCATGCAGTGCAACCGGGTCTGGATCAGGTCCAGCCGTTTCTTCCGCCTGACAATGCCGACATAATCCCACATCAGTTGGCGGAGCTGATTCCAGTTGTGCTTGATCAGGATCGATTCGTCCAGCACCTCCGCGCCGCCGGTCCGCCACGGATCCACCTCGATGCGTTCCAGTTGGGCGATGGCCTCGACCCTGCCCTTGAGCCAATGGGCCGCCCGATGGGCAAACACCACCGCTTCCAGCAGGGAGTTGGAGGCCAGACGGTTGGCCCCGTGCAATCCAGTACATGCGGTTTCGCCCAGGGCCAGCAGGTTGGTGATCGAGCTGCAACCCCACTCGTCCACCAGCACGCCGCCACACATGTAGTGGGCCGCCGGCACCACCGGGATGGGTTTCTTGGTCAGGTCCACGCCGTACTGCTTGCAGACGGCGTAGATGTTTGGGAAGCGCTGCATGAGAAAAGGGGCCGGCTTGTGGGTGATGTCGAGAAAAACGCAATCCGCGCCGGCGGCCTTCATTTCCGCGTCGATGCCTCGGGCCACCGCATCGCGGGTGGCCAGATCGCCGCGTTCGTCGTATTTTTTCATGAACGGTTCACCCCGCTGGTTGATCAGGATGCCGCCTTCCCCCCGAACCGCTTCGGAGATGAGAAAATTTTTCGCCTCCCGGTTGAAAAAGCAGGTGGGATGGAATTGGATGAATTCCATGTTGGCCACCTTGGCTCCGGCCCGGTATGCCATGGCCACGCCATCGCCGGTGGCGATGTCCGGGTTGGTGGTGTACAGATACACCTTGCCGCAGCCGCCGGTGCAAAGAACGGTCACCCCCGCCGGGTACGCCTCGACCTCGCCGGTGATCCGGTCCAGGACGTAGGCGCCGAGACAGCGGTCGCCGTTGTTCCGCTCCCGGCCGCGCGCCTTCGACTCGATCAGCAGGTCGATGGCCAGATGGTTTTCCAGCACCTTGATGGTGGGGGTGGCGGCAATCTGCTCCAGCAACGCCCGCTCGATCTCCTTGCCGGTGAGGTCCGAGGCATGCGCGACCCGGCGGGCGGAATGGCCGCCTTCCATGCCCAGGTCAAACGTGCCGCCCGGCCCCTTCTGAAACCGCACCCCCAGATCGACCAACTCCCGGACCCGGTCCGGCCCTTCGCTGGCAACGATACGGACAACAGACTCGTTGCACAGGCCATCGCCAGCGACCAGGGTGTCGCCGATGTGCGCCTCGATGGAGTCCTCCACCGACAGGACCGCCGCCACCCCGCCCTGGGCCAGGTTGGTCGCGCTGTCCGCCTTGTTTTTCTTGGTGATCAACGTCACCCTGGCAAAGGACGCCACCTTGAGCGCGAAGGAAAGCCCCGACACGCCACTGCCAATGATCAACACGTCGCTGTATTCCGCCATCGCGTTCGGTTCCGACCCCATGTTTCACGTGAAACACGGGTAAATGTGATTGGAGAAAAAGAGAACTGTTCTCTGGGTCGCAAGAGTATAGTATACTCGCCGAATGTTTCATCAACAAAGCATCAGCAAGGACTCTTTCTAGTGGATACACGAATCATTGCGTTGGCGAACCAGAAGGGCGGGGTCGGCAAAACGACCACCGCCCTGAATCTGGCCGCTGTCCTGGCCGCAAAGGGCAAACAGGTTCTGCTGGTCGATTCCGACCCGCAAGGCAACGCCTCCAGCGGCTTGGGCGTGCGCGCGACCAGCGGCGACAGCAACATCTACAGTTGCTATATCGGCGCCAAAGAAACCGCCGATTGCATCCTGCCTGCCAAGCAGAAAAACCTGTGGGTACTGCCCGCCTCGATCGACCTGGTTGGGGTCGAGATCGAACTGGTCAATCAGGACAACCGGGAAAAACGGTTAAAAACCATCCTGCGGCCAATCAGGGATCGATTTCAGTACATCCTGATCGATTGCCCGCCGTCGCTGGGCCTGATCACCATCAACAGCCTGACCGCCGCCGACTCGGTGCTGATCCCGCTGCAATGCGAATACTTCGCCCTGGAAGGTTTGGCGCTGCTGATCCAGACCATCCGCAAGGTGAAAAAGAATCTGAACCGGGAACTGTACATCGAGGGCCTGCTGCTGACCATGTATGACCGCCGCAACCGGCTGACCCACTCCGTGGCCAGCGAGATCCAGAAGCACTTCGGCAGCCAGGTCTACCGGACCGTGATCCCGCGCAACGTGCGCTTGAGCGAAAGTCCGAGTCATGGACAGACGATTCTCGAATACGATGTGGCCAGCAGCGGCGCCAAGGCCTACCAGCAGTTGGGCATGGAATTTCTCAAACGAGCCAAGGAGGCACGAGGGTGAGCATGGCGAAGAATGTCCTGGGCCGCGGGGTGGGCGCCCTGTTGCCGGACGAGAACCCGGAAGAGGCCGATCGCTTTTTTATGTGTGATATCGAAAAAATATCGGCCAACCCCCAGCAGCCGCGCAGCCATTTCGATGCGGAGAAATTACAGCAACTTGCCGATTCTATTCGAGAAAAAGGGGTAATCCAGCCCTTGCTGGTGAGCCGCAGCAATGAAAACCGCTATGTCCTGATCGCCGGCGAGCGGCGATTGCGCGCCGCCAAGCTGGCGGGCCGCGACGAGGTGCCGGTGGTGGTGATGGACCAGGCCGACGACCGGGACAGCCTGGAACTGGCCTTGATCGAAAACATCCAACGCCACGATCTCAACCCCATCGAGGAGGCCATCGCCTATAGCCGTCTGTTGGAGGAGTTCCAGCTCACCCAGGAAGAGGTCGCGCGCAAGGTGGGCCGGCAGCGGTCGACCATCACCAATGTCCTGCGCCTGTTGCAGTTGCCGGAATCGGTGCGGCAGGATGTGGTCGTCGGGGTCATCAGTGAAGGCCATGCCCGGGTGCTCCTGCGGCTCAAGGACCAGCCCGAGCGGTTGCGCGAGGTGCGCGACCGGATTGTCCACCAGGGTCTGTCGGTGCGGGCCGCCGAACGGCTGTGCGCGGCCCCGCCCGCGGAATCGGCGGCCGGCAAGAACGCCGAACCCGCCCAACCGGAAGGGGAACTGCCGGCCTCGTACTGCAACGCCCTGGTCAACCAACTGACCAACCAACTGCATACCAAGGTGCGGATCATCCAACAGGGGAGTCGGGGCCGGCTGGAGATCGAATACTACTCCAGCGACGATCTCGACCGGCTGATCGGCCTGCTGACCAGGTAAGGGGTTATGACCATCCCGCAGACCGAGGCGCGAGGCGGCAACCGGCCGGCCGGCGGTTTTCGCCGGGCCCCCTTGGTCCTGCTGCTGGTCTTTCTGGCGCTGCTGCTGGTCGGGATCGCGGTGGACGAGCCGGCGCGGGTGCTGGA
>WQUH01000214.1 GCA_009782165.1 Pseudomonadota bacterium
CCGTTTTCCCGCATCACCGCAATGACCTTGCGCCCCTCTTCCGGCGTGCGGCAGAACGGCACCATCAGCTTGATGTTGGTCAGGCCCATGTCGTTGCGCGCCTTGAGCAGGGCGGTGCACTCCAGGTCGAAGGCCGCCCGGTAGCGCGGATCGTAGTAGCGCGAGGCCCCGCGCCAGCCGATCATCGGGTTGGATTCCTCGGGCTCGTAGAGATGGCCGCCGATCAGGTTGGCGTATTCGTTGGATTTGAAATCCGACAGGCGGACGATCACATCCTTGGGATAAAAACCGGCGGCGATCCTGGACACGCCTTCGGCCAGCTTGTCGATGAAATACTGGCGCTTGTCGGTCGGATAGGCCGAGGTGCGCTCATCGATGGTCTGCACGATGTCGAAGATGTCGTCGTCTTCCCTGGCCTGCTTCCGCAACTCCTCGTAGTTGATCAGGGCCAGCGGATGAATGCCGATGTGCGAGTTGATGATGAACTCCTCCCGGGCCAGGCCGACGCCCTCGTTGGGCAACTGCCCTTCGACGAAGGCCTTTTCCGGCAGGCCGACATTCATCATCACCTTGGTGCGGGTGGCCGGGATATTGTGCAGATCGAGGACTTCGATCTCGAACTTGAGCAGGCCCTCGTAGATAGTGCCGGTTTCGCCCTCGGCGCAGCAGACCGTCACCTGCTGGCCGTCCTTGATTTTCCGGGTGCCGTTTTCAGTGCCGATGACGCAGGGGATGCCGAGCTCGCGGGAGATGATCGCCGCGTGGCAGGTGCGGCCGCCGCGGTTGGTGACGATGGCGCCGGCGATTTTCATGATCGGTTCCCAGTCGGGGTCGGTCATGTCGGTGACCAGCACCTCGCCGGCTCTGAAGTCATGGATCTGGCTGACATCGTTGAGGATGCGGGTCACGCCCTGGCCGATCTTGGCGCCCACGGCCTGGCCGCTGGCCAGCGCCGTGCCCTTCTCCTTGAGCACATAGGTCTCCATGGTCCGCTTGTTGGCCTGGGAATGCACGGTTTCCGGCCGGGCCTGGACGATGAACAGGTTGCCGGTGCCCACGGTTTTCCCGTCGCCGTCCTTGGCCCATTCGATATCCATGGGCCGGCCGTAGTGGTCTTCGATGATGCAGGCCCAGCGCGCCAGTTGCAGGATGTCGTCGTCGGCGAGGATGTAGGAGCCGCGCTCTTCGGCGGTGGTCTCCACATTCTTCACCGGCTCCTCCGCTCCGGGCTCGTTGTTGTAGACCATCTTGATTTCCTTGGTGCCCACCCGTTTGCCGACGATGGGCCGCTTGCCCTGCTTCAGGGTCGGCTTGAAGACGTAGAACTCGTCGGGGTTGACCGCGCCCTGCACCACGTTCTCGCCCAGGCCCCAGGCGCCGGTGAGGAAGACCGCATCCTTGAAGCCCGATTCGGTGTCGATGGAGAAGATGACGCCCGAACAGGCGGAATCGGAGCGCACCATCTTCTGCACCACGATGGACAGGTACACGTCGAACTGGCCGAAGCCCCGGTCGTGGCGGTAGGAGATGGCGCGGTCGGTGAACAGGGAGGCGAAACAGCGCTTGCAGGCGTCGATCAGGGCGACCGGGCCGCGGATATTGAGGTAGGTGTCCTGCTGGCCGGCAAAGGAGGCATCGGGCAGATCCTCGGCGGTTGCCGACGAACGGACCGCGACATCGACACTAGGGCCGTACTCCTTTTCCATCCGCTGGTAGGCGCTGAGAATCGCCTGGCGCAGATCGTCGGGAAACTCGGCGTTGCGGATGATGGCGCGAACCTTGGCGCCGCGCTCCTGCAAATTGTACAGGTCGTGGGTGTCCAGCCCGGCCAGGGCCTCGCGGATGGCCGACTCGACCCCGGCCTCCTTGAGCAGATAGCGGTAGGCATAGGCGGTGATGGCAAAACCGTTGGGAACCGCCACTCCCTTGGAGGTCAACTTCTGGTGCATCTCTCCCAGGGAGGCGTTTTTGCCGCCCACCCGCGGGACATCCTCGATGCCGATTTCGTCAAACCACAGAATGAGCGCTGTCTCGTGTGTGTTGTTCATCGCCTGCTCCCTCAAAAAAGACGTCGGCCGGGGTCAAGCCCGTCCGGCAACCCCTTGTTGCCGGCAACCGACGAACAATTCCTGCAAGATGCTACTGTAGAAAAAAAGCGTATCCCGGTCAACAGAAACGTCCCATATCCGCCCGGCTTACAGCATTCGGCAGGCGGGCATGAGCCACAGAATCTTGCCAAGATTGCCTTGGCGGGATATATTGACGGAATATATTTGTTTTTCCATCTCTTCAACCAGATGCACAGGACCAGGCCGCCATGACCATTGCCCACGAGATCCGCACCATCAGCGCCGCCGGCGTTGTCGCCGGCAACCATGACCAAAGCCGCTATTTCGAGGCGATCAGACGGCTGGTCGCCGGTCGGGACACCGCCGCATCGTCCGCGGACCGGATCCAGTGGCAGGCCGAAATCGACCGGATCTACCGCCTGATCGAAGATGAGATACGCACCCGGACAGGCAAGCCCGCCAAACCCGTCGCCTTCGGCACCTCGGGGTGGCGGGGCGCCCTGGGCAAGGAGCTGTTCGTGCGTTCGGTGGCCGTGGTCACCGCCGCCATCCTCGGCATGTACCGGGAAGCGGAGCGCGACGAGGGCCTTAGGCAGGCCCTGGGGGTGGCCGATTTCTCCGCCATGCGGCAGCGGGGCTGCGTGGTCGGCTTTGACAACCGGTTCGGCGGGCCCCTGTTGGCGCGGGCGGCGATCGCCGTCCTCCGGGCCAACGGCGTCAAGGTCTACTATGCCGGCGAAGCCACCACCGGCGCGCTTTCGGCCTCGGTCCTGATCCGCAGGGCCGCCTTTTCCATCAACCTCACGCCCAGCCACAACCCCCTGGAGTACGGCGGCTTCAAGTACAACGCCGCCGACGGCGGCCCGGCCGCCCCGATCCTCACCGATACCATCACCCGCCTGGCCGGGGAATACATGGACTCGGGCGCCCCGGACCTCATCCCGGCCGCGCTCGATGTCGACCGGCCCCTGGAAGAGCTGCACGAGGTCGTCCGCGAAGACGCCCTAGCCAGTTGGCAGCGGCTGATCCGCGACAACATCCGGCTTCACGGCATCGACTATGACCGGCTGCTGGCCGACCTGGCGCGCAACAGCCAGGTTGCGGTGTGCGTCGACGCGGTCCACGGGGCCGCCCGCAACTATCTGCTCCGCCTCCTCGCCAACCCTCCCGCCGAACGGCTGACCCTGCTCCGCGCCAACCCCGATCCCACCTTCGGCGGGATTGCGCCGGAGCCTTCCTCGGCCAACATGCAGCCGACCCTGACGGCGCTCTCGGCCCGGCCCGAGCCGCTCAAGATCGGGGCGATCATCGATCCCGACGGCGACCGCATCCGCTTCACCGACGGCGAGGTCGAGATTTCGATGAACCAGTTCGGCGCCATGGCGTACCACTTTCTCCACGAGATCAAGGGCAAGCGGGGCATGGTCGCCAAGACCGTGGCCTCGAGCAACCTGGCCAATGGCCTGGCCGTCCAACTGGGCGAGGAGGTGTTCGAGCCCAGGGTCGGCTTCAAGGAATTCAAGCCTGTCATTGACAAGGCCCTGGTTTTCTTCGAAGAATCGGACGGGATTTCCGTTATCGGCCACACCCCGGAAAAGGATGCCTTCATCGGCCTGATCCTGGCCATTGACATGACGCTGGCCCTGAACAAGCCGCTGGGCCAGTACCTTGCCGAGATCGAGGATCGCTTCGGCCACTACTATCCCGACCGCGACGGCGTCACGGTTTCCCAGCAGGGCGAGAGCCTGCTGGCGACCCTCGACAAGCTGCGCGTCTACGGACCCGGCAGCCGGGTTCTGGTCGGCGGAACCGCGCGGACCATCACCGAGGTGATCGATATCGACGGCCGCAAGATGATCCTCGACGACGGTTCCTGGATCATGATCCGCCCCTCGGGCACCGAACCCAAGGTCCGTTTTTACGTCGAGGCCAGGAGCCCGGAAGAAACGTCTTTATTGGTCCAAAGCGCCAAAACGATGCTTGCCGAAACAGGACTCCTGCCCTAATGTAACACCGTGGCATCTCTCCCTGCCCCTCTCGGGCGGCGGGGAGGCATACGCATCGACAACCATAGTCTCAGGGAACCGCCATGTGGGAATATACCGATACAGTCCAGGACCATTTCATCAACCCCAGAAACGTCGGCGAGATCGAGCGTGCCGACGGCGTGGGCAACGTCGGCTCCCTTGCCTGCGGCGATGCCCTGCGGCTGACCATCAAGGTGGATGCGAACCAGGTGATCACCGACGCCAAATTCAAGACCTTCGGCTGCGCTTCGGCCATCGCCTCCTCCTCGGTGCTCACCGAGATGATCAAGGGCATGAAGCTGGAAGAGGCCAAAAAACTGACCAACGACGACATCGCCAAGGCCCTGGGCGGCCTGCCCAAGGAAAAGATGCACTGCTCGGTCATGGGCCGCGAGGCCCTGGAGGCGGCCATCGCCAACTATACCGGGGCCATTCTGCCCATGGCGCAGGGCGAGGTGGTCTGCGAATGTTTCGGGGTCACCGACCTGGAGATCATCCGGGCGATCCGGGAAAACTCGCTGACCTCGGTGGAGGACATCACCAACTTCACCAAGGCCGGCGGCGGCTGCGGCAAATGCGAGGGCAAGCTGCGGGCCCTGCTGGCCGAGACGGCGGCGGGCGCGGCCGGTCACACGCCCAGTGCCCCGAAAAAGAAGCGGATGACCACGCTTGAAAAAATCAAGAAGATCGAAGAGGTCATCGAGCGGGAGATCAAGCCCAACCTGAAAAAGGACGGCGGCGACATCCAACTGATCGACGTGGACGGCGATTTCGTCACGGTCTCGCTGCGGGGCGCCTGCGCCAACTGCTCGTCTGCGCGGACGACCCTGAAGGAATATGTGGAGAAAAAGCTGCGCGAACAGGTGCTGGAAACTCTGATCGTCGAGGAGGATAAATAATGGCTGTGCTGCCCGAGCAGGTCATCTATATGGACAACAACGCCACCACCCGGATCGCCCCCGAGGTGCTGGACGCCATGATGCCCTATCTGACCCGGTTTTACGGCAATCCGTCCTCGATGTACACCTTCGGCGGTCAGGTCGGGCGGGCGATCAACCAGGCCCGGGAGGAGGTCGCCGGCCTGCTCGGCGCCGCCCCCGGCGAGATCGTGTTCACCAGTTGCGGCACCGAAAGCGACTCCACCGCCATCCTTTCCGCCATCCAGACCAACCCGGAGAAGAATCACCTGGTCACCACCAAGGTGGAGCATCCGGCGGTGAAAAACCTGTGCGACAACCTGGAGATCTTCACCGGCCGCAAATACCATGTCACCCGGCTGCCGGTCGCCTCCGACGGCACCCTGGACCTGCAACGGTTCAAAGACAGCCTCACCGACGAGACCGCCATTGTCAGCGTGATGTGGGCCAACAACGAGACCGGGGTGCTCTTCCCGGTGGAGGAGATGGCCCGGATCGCCAGGGAACGGGGCATCCTCTTCCATACCGATGCGGTGCAGGCGGTGGGCAAGATCCCGATCGATCTCAAACAGACAGCCATTGATTTTCTTTCCCTTTCCGGCCACAAACTCCACGCCCCCAAGGGGGTCGGCGTCCTCTATGTCCGCAAGGGCACGCCCTATATCCCCTTCCTGAACGGCGGCCACCAGGAACACGGCCGCCGGGGCGGCACCGAGAACGTCGCCTCGATCGTCGGCCTGGGCCGGGCCTGCGCCCTGGCGGCCGAAAAGATGGCCGAGGAAAACACCAGGGTCCGGGCCCTGCGGGACAAGCTGGAGCACGGTCTGCTGACCGCGATCCCCAAGTCGCTGCGCAACGGGCATCCGAGCCAGCGCCTGCCCAACACCGCCAACATCAGTTTCGAGTACGTCGAGGGCGAGGCCATTCTCCTGCACATGAACCAGGCGAACATCTGCGCCTCCTCCGGCTCGGCCTGCACCTCCGGTTCCCTGGAACCCTCGCACGTGCTCCGGGCCATGGGCGTGCCGTTCACCGCGGCGCACGGCTCGATCCGGTTCAGCCTCTCGATCTACAATACCGAACAGGAGGTCGACTTCGTCCTGGCGACCTTGCCGGGGATCATCGCCAAGCTGCGCGCCCTGTCCCCCTTCTGGGAGGACAAATAAAAAAGGCACCCTGTTCAGGCGCCTCCGGGTTTTGGCCGGCGGCGCCGCTTCCTGCTCTCCATTCGCGCCGAGCCGCCATGCGTATCATTGCTCCCAGCTTCACCATCCTCGACGAACTCGACCGGCAGTCCCTGCCGGTTCGCATCGAATACTGCGGTCGGATCTGCTACAAAAGCGAAAGCCGGATCGACAGCGACTCCGCCATCCCCTTTGTCGAAAAGATGGCGGCCAACGGACACAACTCCGTCCTGGAGATGGGGGTGGTCACGCTGACCGCCGTCTGCGCCTCGCCGGAACCGATTGCCGCCCTTTTTTTCCGTCAGCCGAAATTTCTGCAGATCGACCGGCTGGGCGAGGATCGGTTGCTGATCACCGGCTCCATCCGCGCCCTGCGCGAGATGCGGCTCTTCCATCCCGACGATGTCATCTCCCAGGCCATTGCCCGGTTCCTCCACAGCCGCCATCCGTACTTTTTTTTCGAGGCCCCGGCAACGCTTGCCGATGTGACGGGCCCCACCCGCGTCGCCATCGAAAACATGTCGCTCGCCCAGGTGGAAGGGCTTGACCCGCCGCTCTGCGCCAAACACCGGTTCCTGGCGGTGAAATTCATCGTCAACCGGGCGGTGACCCACGAGCTGGTCCGCCACCGTCCCTGCTCGTTTCTGCAGGAAAGCCAGCGGTACTGCCGCTATTCCGCCGACAAATTCGGCAATGAAGTCACCTTCATCAAGCCGGTCTTTTTCGAGGAGGGGAGCGAGGAATTCGCGCTCTGGCAGCAGTCGATGGCCGCGATGGAGGCCCAGTACCTCCGGCTGCTGCAAACCTCATCGCCGCAGGCCGCCCGGACCGTGCTGCCCAACTCCTGCAAGACGGAAATCATCGTCTATGCCAACCTCCTGGAATGGAAACACATTTTCACTCTCCGCACCTCGCCCGCCGCCGAGCCGTCGATGCGGGAGGTCATGATTCCCCTGGCCCAGGAATTGCGGCGGCGCTATCCCGCCATCTTTTCCTAAGCCGTGAAAAATACGAACGAGGCCGAGACGGCCGGCATCATCCCGGTACAAGCACCGCGCCGGCCCCCCGTTGTTTTCCTCTTTCGGAAAAATGCGTCTTCTTTTTTGACCCCTTTGTTCATCTATTATATAATACCGCTGAAAAAACTTTTTATTCCACTCATGCTGCGGAGATACCGGCGCGCCAATGGCTCTTAAATTAGGACAATCCTCATCGGATATTCCCAGAAGTTCGATGAAAAAAACAGTCAAGGATCAATCGGGCGCAGGCAAGCTCAAGATTGGCGAACTGCTCAGCAAAGCCGGCTATATCACCCTGACCCAATTTGAAGAGGCCAAGGCGGTCCACAGGAAAACCGGCGAGCGGCTGGGCAGGATCCTGCTGGAAAGCGGCATTATCGAACGGGATACCATTGCCAACTTCCTCAGCCGCATGCACAACTACCCCCTGGTCACGCTCGAGGAGGAAGCGCCGTCCAAGGAGGCCCTGCATCTCGTTCCCTACGAAACCGCCAAGCAGTACCTGTGTATGCCGCTCAGAGTCGTCGGCAACACCCTGCAGGTGACCATGGCCGAGCCCACCGATACGATGGAGGTCGAGCAACTGCAGGAGTTGGTCCAGAAAAATCTCCATGTCTGCGTCTCCGTCGCCAGGGATATCATCGACGGGTACAAAAAGTTCTATCATATCAACGAGGAGGAATATAAATCCTTCTTCAAGTTCGAACAGGATGGCATCGAAGAGGTCTCGGTCACCCAGGTTGACGACTTTGGCGCCCTGGTGTCCGATGCGGCCGAGGATTTCGAATTCGACAGCGGCGGGGCCGATGAGATCAGCTACGAGCAGTTTTCCGCCTCGGATGCGCCCATCATCAAACTGGTGAACGGCATTCTGGTCAAGGCGGTGCAGGAAGGCGTCAGCGACGTGCACATCGAGCCCTTTGACAAAACCATGCAGGTCCGGTACCGCAAGGACGGCTCGCTGTTCAAGTCGATGAACCTGCCGCTGACCATCAAAAACGCCATGGCCGCCCGCATGAAGATCCTGGCCGGCCTCAACATCACCGAGCGGCGGGTGCCCCAGGACGGCCGCATCAAGATCCGGCTGGGCCGCAACCGGGCGGTCGATTTCCGGGTCTCCACCCTGCCGCTCCTCCACGGCGAAGGCATCGTGCTCCGTATCCTGGACAAGAACTCCCTCAATGTGGACCTGACCCAGCTCGGTTTCACCAAGGATACCTTCGCCGCCCTGCAACGGTGTCTCACCCGGCCGCAGGGGCTGCTGCTGGTTACCGGGCCGACCGGTTCCGGCAAGACCGTCACCCTCTACTCCGCCCTGAACTCGCTCAACAACGAGGACATCAAGATCCTGACCGCGGAAGACCCGGTGGAGTTCAACTTCAAGGGCATCAACCAGGTCAACGTCAACGCCGAGGTCGGCATGACCTTTGCCGCGGCCCTGAAGGCCTTTCTCCGCCAGGATCCGGACATCATCATGGTCGGCGAGATCCGCGACATGGAAACGGCGGAGATTGCGATGAAGGCCGCCATGACCGGCCACCTGGTGTTCTCCACCCTGCACACCAACGACGCCCCGGCCACGGTCAGCCGTATGGTGGATATCGGCATCGCGCCCTATATCCTGGCCTCCTCGCTCACCATGGTGCTCGCCCAACGGCTGGGGCGACGGCTCTGCCAGAAATGCAAGGCTCCGGCCGAATACGACCGGATGACGCTCTTGAACGCCGGGTTCAAGGAGAGCGAACTGGACGAACTCAAACTGTTCAAGGCCAAAGGGTGTTTGGACTGCAACGGCCGCGGCTACAAAGGCCGCGTCGGCTTCTTCGAACTTCTGGAAGTGACGGAGCCGGTGGCCCAGGCCATTCAGGCCGAGGTGTCCGAGGAGCAACTGCGCAAGGTGGCCATGCAGGAGGGCATGTACACCCTGCGCGAGGCGGCCCTGCAGAAGGCCCGCGAAGGCGTCACCAGCCTGGAAGAGGTTCTGAAGAGGACGGTCGCCCACGAGGACAGCCTGCCCGCGTACCTGGTCAACCCGGATGTCGAGCATTACGGCGACGGCGACGTGATTATTCAGGAGGGCAACAAGGACAAGGACTTTTTCAAGTTGATCAGGGGCAAGGTGGCCGTGCTCCGCGCCGGCAAGAAGATCGCGGAGATCGCCGAACCGGGCGAATATTTCGGCGAGATGGCCGCCATTCTCGAAGAACCGCGCTCGGCTTCGATTATTGCCTTGGGCCGATGCACCATCAAACGCTTTCCGGGCGACAAGCTGGCCGAACTGATCGAAAAGTACCCGGATGTCTCCAAACATCTGTTCCGGACCCTGGTGGAACGGCTCCACAAGACCGACCGGATCGTCGTCCAGCTCGCCAGCGCCGCCAAGGCCCGCCCGCCTCAGGTGGTCCGGCAGGCATGAACCGGGTTTCCGTCTACATCATCGCCTATAACGAGGCCGACAAAATCCAGGATGCCATTCGCTCGGTGCTCTGGGCCGACGAAATCGTGGTGGCCGACTCCCACAGCCAGGACAACACCGCTGCCCTGGCCGCGGAGCTGGGCGCCCGGGTGGTGCAGATTCCCTTCCGGGGATTCGGCGACCTGCGCAACCGGGCCATGGCCGCCTGCACCCACGACTGGATCTTTTCGCTCGACTCCGACGAACGCTGCACGCCCGAGGCGCGGGACGAGATCCTGGCCTGCCTGCAAGCCCCGCAGGCCGACGCCTATTACGTCCCCCGCCGGAATTTCTTCATGGGCCGCTGGATCCGGTACTCCGGGTTCTACCCCGATTACCGCCAGCCCCAGTTGTTCAAAAAAGGCGCGCTCATCTTCAAGGAGGACGACCCGGTCCACGAAGAATTCACCGTGGTCTCCAACCGGCC
>WQUH01000215.1 GCA_009782165.1 Pseudomonadota bacterium
GCCAGCAACTGGGCCGGGATGGTGTAGAGCAGCGGGTTGAGGTCTTCCACCACTTCCGGGAGATAGAGAACCGCATCGGTCAGGGCGGCCAGGTGCTCGTCGCCGCTGGTGCCAAAGAGCACCAGCCGCCCCTGCCGGGCCTTGATCTCCTCGACGTTGGACACCACCTTGGCATACACCGCATCCCTCGGCGCCAGGGCCACCACCGGCATTTCCCGATCGATCAGGGCAATGGGGCCGTGCTTCAGTTCGCCGGCGGCATAGCCCTCGGCGTGGATGTAGGAAATCTCCTTCAGCTTCAACGCCCCTTCCAGGGCGATGGGAAAGTTGAGGCCCCGGCCGACAAACAAAAAATCCTTTGCCTCGTAAAAGTGCTCGATCAGGGCGCTGATCTCCGTTTGCAGCCTGGGCAGCTCGGTGGCAATCACCTCGGCGATGTCGATCAAGGCAAGCCCCAGGTTTTTTTGCGTATGCGGCTCGATGGTCTTGCGGCTCTGGCCGAGATACAGCGTCAGGAGAAAGAGGGCGGCCAACTGGCAGGTGAAGGCCTTGGTCGAGGCCACCCCGATTTCCGGGCCGGCGTGGGTGTAGATCACGCCGTCGGCCTCCCTGGTCATGGTGGAGCCGACCACGTTGCAGATGGTCAGCACCCTGGAGCCCAACTGCGCGGCCCGGCGGATGCCCGCCAGGGTATCGGCGGTTTCTCCGGATTGGGAGATGGCGATGGTCAGGGTGTGTTCGTTGACCAGCAGCCGCCGGTAGCGGAATTCCGAGGCGATGTCCACCTCCACCGGGATGCCGACCCATTTCTCGATCCAGTATTTGGCGATCAGGGCGGCATGCCAGGAGGTGCCGCAGGCGACCAGGGCGATGCGGTCGACCCGGCCAAGCGCCGCCTGGTCAAGACCGATGCCGGGCAGATCGACCACCCCGGTATCGGGCACGATCCGGCCGCTGACCGTGTTGAGAATGGCCTGGGGCTGCTCGAATATCTCCTTGAGCATGAAATGCCGATACCCGGCCTTTTCCGCCATCGAGGCGTTCCAGTCGATCGAGGAGACGAGCTTGCTCAACTCGGAGCCGTCGTCGATCTGCCGGATCGTGTACGAGCCCTTGCGCAGCACCGCCATCTCCCGGTCATCGAGAAAGATGACCTCGCGGGTGAAGGGCAGCAGGGCCGGGATGTCGGAGGCGATGTAGCAGGCGTCGTCGGCCACGCCCATGACCAGGGGGCTGTGGTTGCGCGCCGCCACCAGCATCTCCGGCTCGCCCGTCCACAGCACGCCGATGGCGTAGGAGCCCTCCACCCGGCTCAGCGCGGCGCGCACCGCCTCGGCCAGATTTTTTGTATTTTTCAGGCAATCCTCGATCAGATGGGCCAGCACCTCGGTATCCGTTTCCGAGGTGAACACATGCCCCCTGGCAATCAAATCCTTTTTCAGCGCGTTGTAATTCTCGATGATGCCGTTATGCACCACCACCAGGTCGCCGGTGCAATCGGTGTGGGGATGGGCATTGCCCTCGGTGGGGGCGCCGTGGGTCGCCCACCGGGTATGGCCCAGGCCGATGCCGCTGGCCACGCCGATCTGTTCGTCGACCGCCGCCTCGAGGTTGGCCAGCTTGCCCTTCGCCCGGTATCGCACCAGCCGGTTGTCAAAGGTATACACCAGCCCGGCGGAATCGTATCCGCGATATTCAAGCCGCCTCAAGCCCTCCAGAAGAATGGGCACGACTCTCCTTGGTCCCGCATAGCCAACTATTCCGCACATATATGCATCCTCGTCAATGGGTTGTACCGCGTTTTGCGCTGTTGCCTCAGTATCCACGACCCCGCGGCAAAATGCAAGCCGGAAGGAAACGGCCGGCGCGGGACCGTCCGCCTGCCGTGGTTGCCGACCTCATGCCCGAGGTGAAGCAAAAAAACGACAGTACCATCCCGGATTCTCCGTTTTTGCGGGCGGCATGTCCGGCAGGCAACAAGAATTCTTTTGCGAAAACGGCAAAAAAAGGTATCTTCTCTGGTATGACGTACAGCAAAGGAACCACCATGAACGAACAGCAACGCCTGAAACAACTCCTGCTCCACAAGTCGTACCGGCAGGGCGTCTTCACCCTGACCTCCGGCAAGACCTCCGATTTTTATGTGGACGGCAAGCAGACCACCTTGGATGCCGAGGGCGGTTATCTCTGCGGCCGGCTCCTGTTCGACCTGATCCGGCGCCATCCGGAACCCATCGTCGGGGTGGGCGGCATGACCCTGGGCGCCGATCCCCTGGTCACCGCGGTTTCCCTGGTGAGTTATCTGGAAAAGGCCCCGATCCCCGCCTTCATCGTGCGCAAGGAGGCCAAGGGCCACGGCACCGGCAACTTCATCGAGGGCAAGAGCAACCTGCAACCGGGCGGTCTGGTGGCGCTGGTCGAAGACGTGGTCACCACCGGCGGCACCCTGCTGCGGGTCATCGAACGGGTGGAAAACGAGGGATTCAGGGTCGGCCTGGTGGCGACCGTCGTCGACCGGCAGGAAGGCGGCGCGGAACTGCTTGCGGCCAAGGGCTACCCGCTCAAGGCGATCTTTACCCGCGAACAGCTCATCGGCAAGGTAGCGCGCCCGTGAAATGCAAGGAATGCGGGCAGCCGCTGCAGGTGCTGCGCAAATGCCGGCAGATCCGCTTGCAGTGCAAGGGCTGCCGGAAGGAATACCAGATCCACGAAGTCGCCGCTGATCTCGACCAGAAGACCGAGGCGGAACTGGAACGGTATACTTGTATCATCTACGACTGATGCCGATGAAAACCGTGACCGTACATGTCCGCAGCGACAACACGGCTACCCTGACCTGCCCTGAGTGCAGCGCCACCAGGCATTTTTCGGCCGAACCCTACCTCCATACGCGGCACTCGATGACCGTGCGTTGCCGCTGCAAGGCATCGTTCCAGGTGCTGCTCGATTTCCGCCGCAATTTCCGCAAGTCGACCAACCTCTCCGGAACCTATACCATCATCGGCGGGGGCGGCAGCGGCACGGGCGGCGGCGGCATCATCCAGGTGACCAACCTCTCGCGGGGCGGCATCGGTTTTACGGTCTCCGGGGTCCACTGCATCGAAGCGGGCCAGGAAATCCAGATCGAATTCCAGCTCAACGACAAGAAGCAGACCATGCTGAAAAAACAGGCGGTGGTCAGATCGGTGCAGCAGAACGTCATCGGCTGCGAGTTCAAATGCGACGTCGACCTGGATAAAAACCTCGGCTTCTTTCTCCAGAGTTAAGCGTTCCCATCCGGCGGCGACTCCAGACCCGCCGCGCCCGCCGCCCGCCGCAAGACCTGCTGCGCCCGCGCCAGCAGCGGCGCCAGCGTTGCCTCGTCCAGGGCGCAAATCCCCACCCCCTCGTCGTCGAGCGCCAGGCGCATCCGCTCCTCCTCGGCCAGCCGATCGATCTTGTTCCACACCTTCAGACAGGGAATGGCGTCCAGGCCCAACTCGGCCAGCAGCCCCTCCACCACCTCGACCTGCTGACGCCAGGCCGGATTGGCAACGTCGATCACATGGAGAAGCAGATCGGCCTCGGACAGCTCTTCCAGCGTCGAGGCAAAGGCCTTGAGCAGATCGGCCGGCAGGTTGCGGATGAAGCCGACGGTGTCGGTGACGATCACCTCCATGTCCTCGGGAAAGCGAAGGCGGCGGCTGGTGGGGTCGAGGGTGGCGAACAGGAGATCCTCGGCCTGGATCTCGCTTCTGGTCAGGGTGTTGAGCAGGCTCGACTTGCCGGCGTTGGTGTAGCCCACCAGGGAGAT
>WQUH01000216.1 GCA_009782165.1 Pseudomonadota bacterium
GCCCGATCTTCGAAAAAAGCCGGCTTTTGTTCGGACTCCACCAGCATCGGGAGGCCATCCGCAAGAGCCGCCGCGCCCTGGTGGTCGAGGGCAACTTCGATCTGCTCCTGCTGGCCGTGCATGGCATCGACAATGTGGTCGCGCCGCTGGGCACCGCGCTGACCCGGGAACATATCCGCGCCTTGCGCGGATACAGCGGCGAGGCGGTGTTGCTGTTCGATGCCGATGCCGCCGGGCTGAAGGCCGCCATGCGCAGCATCCCGCTTTTTCTCGCCGAACAGGTCGAGGGGAAGGTGGCCCTGCTGCCGGCCGGCCATGACCCCGATTCCTATGTCCGCGCCGAAGGCCCGGCGGCGATCGCCGCCCTGGTGGATGCGGCGCGGCCCCTGGCCGAATTCGCCTTCGACGCCCTGGTCCGGGCGCACGGCCTGACCTTGACCGGTAAAAACAGAATCATCGCCGAACTGAAAGAACTGATCAGGGAGGCGGCCGACCCTGAACAGCGGGCATTGATGACCGCCCATTTCAGCGAGAAACTGGGGGTTGCGCCCGGTTATTTGCAAGCCGGACCGGCCTCGGGACACCGGCAGGCCGCCCGGCAGGAAACGCCCCCTGCCGAGGTCGAGGGGCTTGCCCGCCTGCCCGCGCAGGAACGCCATGTGGTCGAGTTCCTCATTCTCTACCCCGAATATCTCGACCACCTGCTGCGGGCCGGGCTTGCGGAGGCGGTTCAGGAACCCGCGGCGCGGCGCCTGATCGAGCTGATGGCCCGCATGGACGAAACCGGGCCACGCCAACCGGAACAGTTGCTTGCCCATATCGCCGATGCGCATGATCGCGCCTATATCGTGGAGATTCTGACCAGAGGGTTGCCCTATGAAGTCGGTCAGGAGCAGGCCCGGGATATGTGCGAGGCCCTGGCGCGCTGGGCGGCCGCGACGCTGCACCGGCGGGCCGCGGCCGCGCTGCAGGAGGAGATCCGCAGCGCTGAACGCCTTGGGGATAGAGGGTTATTAATGGAATTGATCGGCCGCAAACAGCAGTTGGAGCAAAAAAAAGAGAACTTATAATTTAACGTGTTGAAAAAATATGCAAATCGGGTAAAGTTCAAAAAATTGTATCTCAAGGAGGCTTTTAGTACGATTTTGTAATTGTGGGTCGCGACGGCGCAACGCCCGTGTTTTAGCGTATCACATTGATATATTGCTGTTTCCTCTGTTCATAAAGGGCGGGAGCATCACCAAGGTAGAAGGCCGTTTAACGGATGCCGGTGAAAAGGAGGAGTGATGAAAGCTGATGATTTTCTTTTGGAAGACGATCAGGAGCAGGAACCCGAAGGACTTGCCGAAGAAGCGGCGGACGACTGGTCGCACGATGAGCAGGAGCAGGAGGAAGGCGACTGGGCCGTCCGCAACGGCATAGAGCGCCGTTCGCCGCTGGACCGGCGGATGGGGGAAGACAGGCGATCGGAGGACCGCCGCGGCACAGGGAGCAGCATCGATCCCATGAACATCTACCTCCGGGAGATGGGCAGCCAACGCCTGCTCAGTCACGAGGAGGAGATCGAACTGGCGCGGATGATCGAGGAGGGCGAAACCCGCATCCAGCGGGCGGCGCTGCGGCTGACCCTGGGCGTCACCGCGCTCAACGACCTGGCCGGGCATCTCCTGCGGGGCAATGTCCGCATCAGTTCGGTGATCCGCGGCCTGTCCGACAACGACGAAGAAGAGTTGACCACGGTGCGCGACGCCTTCCTCGACCAGGTGGAAAAGGCGAATGCGCTCGACGCCCGCCGCCGGGAACTGTTCCTCGAATTGAAGAAAGAGGCGGGCAACAAGGTCAAAGAGGCGGCCCTGGTCGCCGACATCCTGACGGTGGGCGTGGACATCGCCACCCTCTTCCAGGAGTACCGGTTGTGCGCCAAGGGACTGCTGTCGGTGGCCGACGCGGTCAAGGAGCTGGCCCAGAAATTCAACAAGGTTCAGGTGGTGGCCCGGCAGCAGCAGATCCTGCTTGCCGCCCGGCGGCAGCAACTGGACCCGGCAAGCGAAGAGATCAGCGCCGCCGAGATCGAACAGCGCGTCACCCTTGAGCTGGCGGAGGTCATCGGGGTTTCGTGGCCCGTTTTCATTCAACTGCAGCAGGAAATCGAAGTGGGGCGGGAAACCGCCAAGCAGGCGAAGGATGCGCTGGTCCGGGCCAATCTCCGGTTGGTGATTTCGGTCTCCAAGAAATTCATGAACCGTGGCATGCAGTTGCCCGACCTGATCCAGGAGGGCAATATCGGGCTGATGCGGGCGGTCGAGAAATACGATCACACGCGGGGATACAAATTTTCCACCTATGCCACATGGTGGATACGCCAGGCCGTGACCCGTGGTATCGCCGACCAGGGGCGGACCATCCGCCTGCCGGTGCACATGATCGAAACCATTAACCGTCTGCTGCGGTTCTCCAAGGATTTTCAGCGGCTTGAAAGCCGGGAGCCGACGCCGGAAGAGATGGCCGACCAGTTGAAGACCGATGTCGAGAAGGTGCAGATAGCGTTGAAAACGGCCAAGGATGCCATTTCTCTCGACGCGCCGGTCAACGACGAAGAGGATACCCTGCTCAGCGACTTCATCGAGAACCATGCCCACCCCGATCCCCAGGAGCATTCGACCACCGAAAGCCTCAAGCGATGCCTGTGCAAGGTGATGGAATCGCTGACGCCGCGGGAGGAAAAGGTGCTCAGGATGCGGTATGGCATCGAGATCAGTTGCGACCACACCCTGGAGGAGGTCGGGCAGTGCTTCGCCGTGACCCGGGAGCGCATTCGCCAGATCGAGGCGCAGGCGCTGAAAAAACTGCGGCATCCGGCGCGAAGCCAGGAATTGCTCGCTTTCATGACCGATTAGTTCCTTTGCCCCAGCCGCAGACCGTTGCAGATTGGTTGACGCTCTCGCTGCTCCCCGGCCTGGGATGCACCCTGATCAACCGTTTGGTGCGCTGCTTCGGGTCGCCGGCCGCGGTTTTGCACAATCCGCCAGGTCTCCGGGCCCTGCCCGGCATCAGGCCCCCCCTGGCCGAAATGCTGGGCGATCCCCGCCAGATCGCCGAGGCCCGGCGCCGCGCCCTTGACGAGTTGGCGCGGCTCGACCAGCTCGATCTCACCCTGCTCACTCCCGACCATCCCGCCTTCCCCTCGGTCCTGCGCGATATTCCCGACAGCCCCGTTCTCCTGTACTGCCGCGGCAACCTTAACTGGCTGGACCGGCCGGCCGTGGCTATCGTCGGCTCCAGGGCCGCCTCCGACTACGGCCGCCGCATCGCCGCCGGTCTGGCCGCCGATCTGGCCGCGGCCGGGGTTGCCATCGTTTCCGGCGCCGCCTACGGCATCGATGCCGCCGCCCATCGCGGGGCCCTGGCCGGCGGCGGAGGCACCATCGCGGTCCTCGGCTGCGGCGTCGATGTGATCTACCCCCGCACCCATGCCGAGTTGTTTGCCCGCATCGCGGCCAACGGCCTCGTGTTGAGCGAATATCCGCTGGGAACCAGCCCTGACGCCTTCCGGTTTCCGGCGCGGAACCGGATCATCAGCGGTCTGGCCAAGGCGGTGGTGGTGGTGGAGGCAACCGAAAAATCCGGATCGCTCATCACCGCACGCCTGGCGCTCGACCAGGGGCGGGAAGTCTTTGCCGTTCCCGGCCGGGTCGATTCGCTCAAAAGCGCCGGCGCCCATCGGCTCATCCAGCAGGGCGCCTGTCTGATCTCGAACGCGGCGGATATCCTGGAGGCCCTGTCCTGGTCC
>WQUH01000217.1 GCA_009782165.1 Pseudomonadota bacterium
TTGATCTTCATCGCACCCTCCTTAAGATATGTGCAGTTATCTCAGGCTCCCCTTGAGCCCCGCTTCCCCATGTTGGCGGCACAACAAGACTGGTTTTGGTTCGTCCCTGTCGATGCCGTTCGCTGCAACTGAATGAAAGAACCCTCGGATATCAGAAATCTTCCTTTCGCGCGCCAGATTCTTTGCTTGAATCGTTTTACTCTTCGTAATCATCTTTCGTGCCAGTTTGGCGAACAGTTTTCCGACCCAGGAAAAAAATTATAAAATATTGTGATATATCAAGGTGTTGACTGATAAAAAAAAGGGGGGGGGGTAGCGATGGGCGGGAAGGCCGATGTTGTTTTGCCGAACAATAACCGTTATCAGATCAAGGCTGCCCAGATCCTGCCCGGCCACCCCGTAATTATCGGCCGAAAAACCGGAAAACCGATTTTTTATCTGTATTTTTTCAATACGTTAGGCAATAGCGAAATTCCGGAATTTCGGAACACCTCGACGAGCCAGGCCCACAATGTCGTATTTGTGGCAGTCGCCTTTGCCGCTCCAGCCTCGTTTTCCGCCAGCACGGTCGTGAACGTCCGATATTCGGACAACCGGATTTCCGGACAGATGCAATCAGGCATCCGACCTCCGGCCGCGCAGACACCGTGGCTGGAGCCGCTGGGCGCAACTGTCCGGCCCGAGACCGAACCATCCGATATCTAGCAAAT
Source organism: Pseudomonadota bacterium (assembly GCA_009782165.1). Lineage (GTDB taxonomy): Bacteria > Desulfobacterota > Desulfobulbia > Desulfobulbales > Desulfobulbaceae > Desulfobulbus. Next base: position 711 of record WQUH01000217.1, read on the forward strand.
CAAACAATGCTATCGTCTCTTTTTATATACAGAGCGCTCATTGGCCCGCGCCGGCGCGCAGCAAGGCCCGTCTGACGGCGCCGCGGACAAAGCGGCAGAGGCTGAAGCGAATCGGCTCGAGAATCTCGGGCGCGACAAAATCATGGACCGCGCAGTCGGCCGGTTGCAACAGGGGAAAGACCAGATCGGCCACCGTTGTCCCTTCGAGACCGGCCCGGCGGGCGGCATGCCAGAGCGGACAGCCGGCCGGATCGATTCCCAGCAGGGCGAGCAGGGCCGTATCGACCGCCACCGGGTTCAGCCCGCCGGCAAGGATGCCCAGAGGGTAGGGTTGGCCGTGAATGGGACCGGTCCGGTGCATGGCGACCACCCCGTCCGCCACGGTGCAGCCGGCGGGCAAGGCGGCCAGCAGCTCGACCAGCAGGTCGGCGAAGCGGCCACTGTCGCCGCCGTGCGTCAGGTGCCACCAGGGTTTGTGAAAACCGGCCAGGCAGCCGAACAGATTCTTGATTGCCAGGGTAGCCCGCATCTGACCGTGGGCCTTGACCTTGGGCAGATTGACCAGCAGGTCGCACTCCAGGGCCGCCGAGGCCAGGGCCGCCGGTTGGCCGCTGGCCAAGACCACCCTGGTGCGACGGCGGAATTCATGAACCGGCACGCCCAGCCGCCGCAAGCCCGGCAGGGCGTCGATGGCCGCCAGCACCGCCCGCGCCGAACCGAAGGAGGGAGAATCACCCACCGCCACCCGCGCGCCCTGGCCGTGAAACCATTGGGCCACCGCCACGATGAGCCGGCCGTCGGTGCAGGCCAGCCGACCGTTCCTGGCGGTGATCAGATTGGGCTTGAGCAGAACCCTGGTCGACCGCAAGGCCGATGGGTCGAGCATGGCGGTCAGCAGTTGATCGAGGGCCGCATCCAGCCGGGGCTGCTCGTATCGCGGCAGGGTGGTCAACAAAACAGCGGTTGCTTGCATCGGACAAAAAAAACCGGCTTGGTCCACTGGGGATCAAGCCGGAAAAGGAGAGAAGAGATGGAGAATACTTTCATTAAAGCATGTACCGTGCCGTTTTTTCATTCATCTCGATTTTCTTAAAAAATAAAGTTATTTCGGCAAGATACGCGCACAGGCCAGTTCAGAATGAATCGCATTACGGAAGAAAAAGTATAATATTTTAAACCTGTTCTTGCCCCGCTCCGCCATGCCGGCAAGAACAGTTCGTTGAAACAGCGAATTAGGCGGTCCACTTTTTTGAATGCCCGGTGCATTTTCTTCAACCGATCTGGATAGTTTTTACTCAAGCCGCCCTCAGTGTCCCCGGTTCTCCAGCGGGATCACCCGGACGCGCAGCACCCCTTCCTGCTGGCCGATCTTCTCCCGCACATCCTCCGACACCGGCCCGGCGCAATCGATGATGTTGTAGCCGACGGTGCCGTTGCTCTTGTTGGTGTAGTTGATGATGTTGATGTGCTCGGCGCCCAGGATGTTGCTGATCCGGCCGATCATGCCGGGCTGGTCGCGGTTGATCACGGTCAGGCGGGTATGCACGTCCACGGTGGGAATGGTCTCGATATTGGGAAAGTTGACGCTGTGGACAATGTTGCCGAATTCGAGGTAGTGCTTCAACTCGTGCACCGCCATGGTGGCGCAGTTTTCCTCGGACTCGGCCGTGGAAGCGCCCAGGTGCGGCGTGAGCAGGATCTTCTCGTGGCCCATGAACTTGACCGAGGGAAAATCGGAGATATGGCCTCGGAGCTTGCCGTTGGCCAGGGCCGCCAGCACGGCATCCTCGTCCACCACCGGGCCGCGGGCATAGTTGATCAGCACGGCGCCGTCCTTGACGAACTCGAGAAAATCCTTGGTGGTGACGTTGCCCCTGGTGTTGTTGTTGAGCGGGATATGGATGGAGATGAAGTCGGCGCAGCTCAGGGCCTCCCTGCGGGAACGGGCCAGGGTGACCTGGGGGTCGAGGTTGTGGATGTTGTCCATGGCCGGGAAGGGATCGAAACCCACCACCTTCATGCCGTGGTGCAAACCGGCATTGGCCACGCCGACGCCGATCTTGCCCAGGCCGATGACCACCATGGTCTTGCCGGCCATCTCCTCGCCCTTGAACTTCTTTTTGCGGGCTTCCACCTCCCGGTTGATCTCGTCGTCGTTCATGCCGGTCAGACCCTGGCAGAACTCGATGCTCTTTTCGACATTGCGCAGCCAGATGCCCAAGGAGGTGTACACCAGCTCCACCACCGCATTGGCGTTGGCGCCGGGGGTGTTGAACACGCAGATGCCCTTTTCCGTGGCCTCGTCCACCGGGATGTTGTTGACGCCGGCCCCGGCCCGCGCCACCGCCAGCAACGAGGGATAGGGCGTGAGATCGATCTTGGAGCTGCGGACGAGAATCCCTTCCGGGTCGTTCTCCTCGGGGTTGACCGCAAACCGGTCGTTGAACAGCGCCAAGCCTTCCGCGGCAATGGCGTTGATCGTTTTAATCTTGATTTTTTTCATTTTTTTCCTCTTCGCTCTCAAAAAAACCACAGGGGGACTACAGACAGGAATGCGAACAACGGGCAGGCTCGCCAAAGCCGCGCCCGGCGCCGCCGGCCGCCCGCAGGCGGCAGCGCCGGCAAAACGCGTTACCATAAAGAAAACACCGGCGATGGTCAAGGAAAAGGGGGCGAAAATGCGACCTGCCCGCGCGATGCCGCAGGACGCGGAATCCATGCGGCGGGTGGATTCCGCGTCTCCGCTTCGCTGCGCGCGGAATGACGTTTCTATGACGCCCTTCGTCATGCGCAGGCGAGACGCCTGCGGTCCCATGGCTGGTGTATCCCGGTCAAACCCCTGCCTTGCGGGCGAGCAATGCTCGCCCCTACGCACCCCCGTATCGTAGGGACGCGCATTGCGCGTCCGCAGGCTTATTGTCCCTGTTTCGGACACGGCACGCCGTGCCCCTACGGCTCGCATACCGGTGTTGCTCATCCGTGGCGGCAGTTCCCCATCGGGAGCGGCTGAGCCGCGCAGCCAAGGCGGCGGAACAGCGGCGCGTACTGTCCGAGTGCGCAGCACGA
>WQUH01000218.1 GCA_009782165.1 Pseudomonadota bacterium
CTGCCCGTATCCTTGCAGCCCTCTCTCGACCAAGGTGAAGTGCTCTATCTGTCCGCCCGCCGCAGTACCGGTGGCGATGGCATGGGACAATGCGGAGCGGGAGTCGAAAAACACCTCAATGTCTTGCGCATCAACGAAAAAAGGCCGCAAGTAGTCGCCAGGCTTCTGATAACGAGCTGCTGGCGCGGCATCGAGCTTGCCGGTTTGGATGGGCAAGACCCCGATCCGCTTTCGGCCTTTTCGATTGTAAACGGCAGGTTACGGATACAGTTCATCAACTATGAGGGACAGGGGTCTGTCACCGCGGAATTGAGCGACGACCGCCGTCATTTGCTGATCATCCCAGAGGAAAAACCGACTCTTGAATAAAGCGCGGCTGCGCTTGGCTTCATGAAAGAGCGCATTCCATATCTGGAGAAGCTGAAAGGTTAGTCAGAGGGGTTTCGCCTGCCCGAAGACCCGGCCGCAGCCGCTCAGGGCCGCGCTGGAACGCTGCGCGGCCGGCTGAAGAGCGCGGGCATCATCCTCCGCGCACAGTCGCGCATCTCTTGGCCGATGGTCGGCCTTTCCGGCAGGTCGTTTCTGCCGTAAACCATCCTGCCGAGCTGTTCCATGGCGTCATAACCGCCATGCAGGGCGGCAAACACCAGAAGGATCATCGCGCCGTCCGCTTCGGGCGGCGGCGGGCGGTCACCCCTGAACAGGGTATCCAGATGCATGTACAGGCCGCCGATCCGATGCGCCCGCAGCCACTCCATGAGTTGCAGCAGACGGTAGTGCAGCAACAGGTCGGCGCTATTGTCGCGGAAGATGACGGCAGGATCCTGCATCATTTTGAGATAGATGCGCTCGCGCGCCTGCCAGTTGCCCTTTTTCGCCGCCGCCACCAAGCCCAGCCAGGCCTCTTTCCCGCCCGCGGGAAGATCGGGGCCGGTGAGAAAACGCGCGGCGGCCTCCGGCTCCATAGTCAACGACCGCACGACCCGGCCCGGTAATTCCGGTCCGGCGAGGTAGGCAGCAACCGCTTCGGCATCGGGCGTCGGCCCGAACTGGTCGGGCGGTTTGCAGGTAAAAAGACTCGGCCAATCATCCAGCCGTTTCTTGCCTCCCCTGCCGAAATACTGGGCAACATCGTCCTCGATCTTCACCGTCAGAAGCGCAAACATTCCTGCCATGAACGCCTCGTCCGACCATTCCGGAGGCGGCGGCCCGAGCCAGGAGAGCAGGTCGTTGTCGGCGGCGGCCCGCTGCCGGTAGCTTGCCAGCGCCTGCCGCCGCATCTCGCCGCTCAGGGCTTGGGCAGGGCCGGGGCCGCCAATCGGTCCCTCGCGCAAGGCCGAGGGTTCGCCTGCCTGCGCCGGACAGGCGGACAGCCCCAGGGACACAACAACGGCTGCCCAGGCGGCGAAAAAAAATGTTCGTATCCAGCGCATCGCAGATTCTCCATCCTTGGGTTCCGAGGTGAACGAACCCGCCAGCCCCGGACTCACAGCCAGGCCGTTGCCCTGACCCCCGCCTGGGCCAGCAGATCGAGCAGTTCCTGACCATCTTCGGCCCGCACCACCGTCAGGAGGTAGTCGTCGCCGTCGGTATCCAGGCTGACCAACGCCAGGTCGTGCCCCTGTAGATGCGTTGCCAGGGCTTGCAGCCCGTCGTCCATGCCGTAGCCGTCTTCGTCGCGGTCCCACCGCCAGTCCCGTGTGCCGGGCAGGTCGCGAATCGCGGCCAGGCCGTCGACATCCTTCCAGTCGAGATGGGCCACCTCATAGGCATCGGCGGGCAGATGCCGCCAATAGAGCGCAAGCAAGGTCTCATCCCCCTTGAGCGTCAGCAGGGAAGGATCGTCGGCCGCATCGGGGCCGGGTTCATGGATGCCGGCGCGCCACCGCGCCAGCAGGGCATCGGCTTTGGCGGCGTCGCCGTGGCCGAGGATGCGGCAGACCGCCCGCATCCAATCCAGTGACTGGCCCTCGGCGGCGATGAGTTCCTCGCGCCTCACCAGGCGCGATTTCGCGGGACCGGCGCCGAATAGATGCTCGCGCAGGGGCTTCAAGTAGTAGTCCTCGCGGCTTTGGCCGGTGCGCTCGATGCTGAAATCTTCCAGCGAAAACCACAGCGCCTCGGCCTCCGGCCCTTCGCCGTCAAAGGCGAGCAGCCGGTTTTTTGCGACCGTCGGCAAGACGTAGGGAGAAACGACCAGCTCCGGCGAGGCCAGCAGAACCCCCTTGGCGCTGTAGACATGGGGCCGCCCTTCCCCGCGCCGCTCGTCCGTGTCCGCGAGCCGCCGCATGGCCAGCAGTTTGCCGCCCGGAAAGACCTTGGGCGGCGCCGTGTCGAAGCCGCGGACGATGAAGTCGTATTCGCAGGGCACGACGAGCTTGCCGCTTTTGTGGGCGACCCCTTCGCGCTGATCCGCCAGGCTCACCACCACGGCCAGGCCGTTCTTTTTGTTGAAATCATGGACGCTGCCGTAGGGGCCGCTGAATTGCGGCTTGCCCAGCGCATCGACCACGGTCGTGGAGCCATCGGCATGGGTGATGCGCAGCATCCCGTCGTCGCCGGGCAGGATGTTGCGCGCGTCGTCGAACAGCAGCCGGCCGTCGGGCAGGCTGCGCAACTGGCTGGCCTCGTCCGGGTCGGACGGCCTCTGGCAGGCCATCAGCGCGGGCGACAGGACGAAGATGCGGCGGTAGCCCGCGGCAACGGGCACCACCCACAGGCCGTTGCAGTCCTTGACGCCGGCGCCCTCCGGGGTATCGACCGCGATCCAGCCATGTTCCGCGCCGATCCAGGTCGCGCCCTCGTCGGGATGCACCAGCCAGCGGCCGTATTCCGTGACCAGCCCGACTTGCGTCGGCCGGGGCTTGCCGCGCTGTTTGCGCGCTTGCACCTCGTAGGCTTCGACCTCCCAGGCCCCCATCGCCGGGTTGTCGGTCACGGTGTATTTTTCGCCGATCTCCGGGGAAAAGTCCGGTTTGTCTTGGTATTCCACCGCGTACCGGCGGGCGATCACGGCAGGGCTCCACCAGCCTTGCGCCTCGAAGCGCTCCAACAGGACTTGCAAGCCGGCGGGCCAGGGTCCGGCATCCAGACGCCAGGCGGCGGCGCGCTGGCGCAGCCGTTCCAGATCGGCCTCGTATTCCGCCGAACCGATGGCGCCGGCGCACAAGGGCTCGCAATCGAGAATCAGCCAGTGCCGGGAACTGGTGACGACGATCCCGCTCGCCCGCGCCCACGCTGCCTGGGCGGCGGCGGACAGCCCAGGCAGGCGCGGCTGTATGTGCCGCTGTAGAAGCGCCCAGCGTTGCCGGACCTCCGTCATCGGGGCCATCAGGCAGCACGGGGCTTCCCTGTTTTCGTAGATCGCGCAGGGCGCGATCTGCGGCGGGTGCGCGGCATCGCCGAGCAGGTACAGGAACAGCAACGGCAGCTCGTTGAACCATTCCGCCCAGCCCTCGAATTGGCCGTTATCCAGATCCCAGTCGGAATCCGGGGTGGAGGGATGGTCATGCGCGAACAGACAGACGTTGCGAAGCATGGGTCTCCAGGTTGGTATGCGATGCGCCCACCGCCGCTCCGTGGCTGGAAGCGGGACGCGCTCGATCGACAGGTTCTGTATACAACCGGGCTTATCGCACGGCCCGGTTCAGGCCGCCGGCGAGGCGACGCCCGGATGCGCCCGGCTGAGCATGTTGGCCCGGTGCTGCGCCATGCCCATGGCGATGGGGGGAAGCAGCAGCACCCAGACGACGAACCATGCGCTGATCGGCTTT
>WQUH01000219.1 GCA_009782165.1 Pseudomonadota bacterium
ATTCCAGCTCGCCGACCCGGCGGCGCAGGGCAGCCACCTCGATCAGGAGATAGGTCACCGCGCCGGCCAGCAGAGCGGGCACCAGGGCGCGGAAAGAAAAGTCACCGGCCACACCGGCCAGGAATATGGCCAGGAGAATCAGGAAAATACGCATGGGGCACAGGATAGGGCGGTTGATGGTTGCTGGGAGCCGGGACCGGCAGCGCGGGCCTGGAAGGAGAGATCGGGGCCGGCCGGATCACCGGCAACGAGATGGCGTCGGACTTGGAATGCCGTATGCGCGATCCGGGCGGGGCGCGGACCTTCAACCGCATCCCGCCGGGGCTTATTCCGTTTCCAATTCAATTGTATAGTATGGTTCGGCACTCAATACCAGAGGAAACGTTATATCCAGGAAAAGTCATTCCGCGCGGAGCCGCCAGGCGGAGACGCGGAATGACGGAGTGGGAGACGTCATTTCGACCGCAGGGAGAAATCTCGTAGAACCGTAGGCTGGGATGAAGCGCAGCGGAATCCCGGCGGGTTGGCTTGACCAACCGGCGGCGGGTTGGCTTGACCAACCGGTGCTGGATCGCCACGGCGCGCAGCCGCCGCGATAATCGTTGAGTTGTGCAATGAAAATGGGCGTGCCCGCCGCGCCTTCAGGCCGCCTGCAGGGATGAGGGCTGGTACAGGATCGCCTGGTTTCTGCCCAGGTTCTTGGCCCGGTACAGGGCCCGGTCGGCCTGATCGATGAAGCCGGTCTGTTTGAACCCGGCATCCGGCCTGGCGCAGGCCACGCCGAGACTGAGGGTGACGTGGTAATGTCGGTATCCGTCGAAGAAATCATGGTCGGCGATGGTCTGGCAGAGACGGTTCGCCACGACCATGGCCGAGTCGCCCTCAAGCTCCGGCAGGACAAAGGCGAATTCCTCGCCGCCGTACCGGGCGATCAGATCATACTGCCGGATGGCGTTTTTGGCAACCTGGCACAGTTCCTTGAGAATGAAATCGCCGCTCTGATGGCCGTAGGTGTCGTTGAACCGCTTGAAATGATCGATGTCGGCCAGAATGAGCGAGAGGCAGCCGTGATTGCTGATGGTCCGGTTGATCTCGGAGTGGAGAAAGGTCTGGAAGTATCGGTGATTGCAGACCTCGGTGAGGCTGTCGATATTGGCCAGTTGCTCCAGGAGCAGATTTTTTTCGAGTAACCGCCTGCGGACCGATTCCAGTTCGAGTTTGGCCCGGATCAACTCCCGATGTATCTCCTCGTAGCTGAGTTGCAGCATGCTGAGCCGGATATTGGCCTCATGGAGGATTTCCGAGACCGGCCGCACCGCATTGACCGGCACCTCGAAAAAACGGGCCGCCTGGTTGATTTCGCTGTGGATGACGGCAAGCAGACCGTTGCGGGCCAGATCGTCGAGCCCAAGCCGCCGCTCGGCCTCCTCGTGGAACTTCCGGTGCTGACCTTCCGGGTCGCGGGCATACAGGATGTCGGCGACCAGGCCGGACAGAAACACGATGTCGACAATCGCCTGCTCGTGCGGGTCGCCGCCGGCATAGGCGTCGGGATCGTGGTGATGGCGGATGGCCTCCAGAATGGCGGAGGGCAGGCCCCAGATCTTGACGACTTCGGCGCCCAGGGCGGCATGGGAGATGGCGAACATCTCCTCTTCCAGCGCCGTTTCGTCGGTATTCCGGTCGCTGGCCGCCAGCCGTTCGAGGACGGAGTCGTAGCGGTTCGGCGCGAGCAGGGCGAAAATCAGTTGACCGACATTCTGCAGCAGGCCGATGGTGAACAGGTTGTCAGGGTCGATTCCGGGGGCATGGGCCGCGAGCATTTTGGCCGCGGTGGCGTCCGCCAGGGACCGCTCCCAGAACATCCTGAGGTTGAACCGGCTGTTGGCGGGCTGTTTGCCCAGGGACAGAAAGGTGAAATTCAGCACCAGACTCCGCACCGCATTGATGCCGAGCAGCACCACGGCCTGGTTGATCGAGTTGATTTTCTGACGGAAATTGTAGAAGGAGGAGTTGGCGACCTTGAGGATCTTGGCGGAGAGCGCGATGTCATGCGTGATGCAGTTGACGATGTCGGCGATGGAGGCGTCTTCCCGGCTGGTCAGCTCCAGCAGTTGCATGGCCATGGCCGGCAGGGTCGGCAGTTGGGCCGAGGTGAGGATATGGTTGAGGACTGTGTCCTGGGACTGTGGCATGACAGGCCTTGGCGTCGACAGAGATTCCGGCGTTCATTGCGTATAAATAAAAAAGCGAAAAAATAACGCGGAAACGGCAAAAGAAAAACATAAAATCGAGGGGATTGGTTTTCTTTTTTTATTTTTTGGGTAAGTAGTGGAATTGCTTATTTTTCTGATCGAGCAACTGGCTGACGAGGAAGTCCTTGCCCGAACGGGCAAAGGTTTCCAAGCCTTCGCGCTCGCAGTCCGGGCAGCAGTCGATGGGCAGTTCGACCCCCAGGCAGGCAAGCAGATGGCTGGAACCGGTTTTGATCAGCCGCAGGCCGCGGCACTGGCCGCAGTCTTTCAACTCTTCCCGCTGCTTTTCCAGGATTCCGTCGGTATCGTAGTAGATCTTGCGTTCGCGGATGAAATATGCGCCCTGTTTGTCAAAGTCGCCCCTGGGCGGATGAAAGTAGCCGTCGAGCACCTGGGCGCAGGTCTGTTTGATGGTCGCCATGATCTCGGGCGATTCGCGCCGGTCGGCGCTGTGGTAATCCGGCTCGCGGATGCCCGAGTAATCGCAGCCGGCCATGGCCAGGCAGATGCCCAGGTTGACGTAGGGCAGGGCGCCCTTGATCGAATAACCGCCTTCCAGCACCGCGATGTCCGGCCGGAGCAGTTCGTTGAGCCGGGCGTATCCCTGGGCCGAGAACTGCATGTTGGTGATCGGGTCGGAGTAGTGGTTGTCCTGACCGGCGGAGTTGATGACCAGGTCGGGTTTGAAGTCGGCGAGGATCGGCAGCACCGCCTGCTCGATGGCGTACAGATAGCCGTCGTCCGAGGTGCGCGGCGGCAGGGGGAGGTTGACGGTCTTGCCCAGGGCGCGCGGACCGCCGTTTTCGTGGGGAAAACCGGAACCGGGATAGAGGGTGCGGCCGTCCTGATGGAGGGAGATGAACAGCACGTCGGGATCGTGCCAATAGATGTCCTGGGTGCCGTCGCCGTGGTGGCAGTCGGTATCGACAATGGCGATCCGCTTGCGGCCGTAGCGCTCGCGGATCCACTCGACCATCACGGCCTCGATGTTGATGTTGCAGAAGCCGCGGTTGCCGTGCACCACCTTCATGGCGTGGTGGCCGGGCGGGCGGACCAGGGCGAAGGCGCGCCGGGTTTCCCCTTCGAGCACCAGCCGGGCTGCCTGGATGGCGCCGCCGGCCGAGATGCGGTGCGATTCGGTGCAGATCGCCGCCACGGACGGAAAGCAGAAATGGGCCCGCATGATGTCCTGATCGGTGGCGAACAGGGGGCGGTGTTCGCTGATGCCTTCGATGTCGAACAGCCCTTCTTCCCGGAACTGGTCCTGGGTGTACAAAAGCCGTTCCTCCCGTTCGGGATGGGTGGGCGAGATGGCCCAGTCAAAGGCCGGAAAAAAGATGACGCCAAGGGAAGAGGTGGCTTTCAGCATAAGATGACCTGTGGCATTGCGGGGTGGCAGGGGAAAAGGGGCGCGTTTACGGCGAGCCGGCCGGTCGGATGGCCGCCGGGGCATCCTCCAGGCGGCCGACCACCGCCGGACGCACCTGGGCCACCACCCGGATGTTCTTGCCGCTGGT
>WQUH01000220.1 GCA_009782165.1 Pseudomonadota bacterium
CTGCTGGTGATCGGCACCTCGGCCCAGGTGTATCCGGCGGCGGCCCTGCCCGCCCTGGTCCGGCAGCGCGGCGGCCGGATCATGGAGTTCAACCGGGAGCCGGCCCTCCGCGCGGTCTGCGGCCAGGGCGATTTCCTGTTCCAGGGAGATGTCATCCACACCCTGCCGGCCCTGGCCGCCGCCTGCCGCCCGACCTGAACCCGGCCCTGCGCCTGTTCTCTTGCCTGAAAAAAACGACGATGCTTGCGGTTACGATCCGCATGCTGTATAGTTTATGTTTTTACGACCTGCGCATTGATCCAGTCATGGTGCAGCCATGCACCGGACGGTTGCCTGACCCCTTCGGTCAGGCCTTTTTTGTTGTAGACGTCCGCAAGGCCCGACATGCTTTTGCCAAGCACCGTCGCCGGCGGCCGGGTTTGACAGTCGGGCTCTTCTTTTCCTGGACGGGGTCATCTGTTAACGGCACAACAGGGACAACCACCGCACGGCCCCCCAAGATCATCACGATGACATCGCTTCAGAGGAGAACCCCATGCCCGCAACCTTCACCGATTTCGGCCTGCATCCCGACCTGCTGCACGCCGTTGCCGAACTCGGGTTTACCGAACCCACCCCCATCCAGCAAACCGCCATCCCCCTGCTGCTCAGCGGCCGGGATCTGATCGGCCAGGCCCAGACCGGCACCGGCAAGACCGCTGCCTTTGGCCTGCCTCTGCTGCACGGGATCGATCCCGCCCGGCGGGAGATCCAGGCCCTGGTGCTGGCCCCGACCCGCGAACTGGCCATTCAGGTGGCCGACGCCCTCGACCGCTACGGCCGGCAGCGGGGCGTCGCCGTGCTCGCCCTGTACGGCGGCCAGTCCTATCAGCAGCAGTTTCGCAGCCTCCGGCAGGGGGCAGCGGTGGTGGTCGGCACGCCCGGCCGCCTGCTCGATCTGGCCGACCAGGGCGCGCTCGACCTTGCCACGGTCAGGACCGTGGTCCTCGACGAGGCCGACGAGATGCTCAGCATGGGATTCATCGAGGATATCGAACGCATTCTCGAACGGATTCCGGCCCAGCGCCAGACCATGCTCTTCTCCGCCACCATCTCCAAACGGGTCCAGGAGCTCTCCGCCCGCTATCTGCGCCAGCCGGAATCGGTGTCCGTCACGCCCAAGCAACTGACCGGCGCCTCCATTGTCCAGCGCTACTACCTGGTCAACCAGCAGGACAAGGTCGCGGCCCTGACCCGGCTGTTCGAGATGGAAACCATCGACAGCGCCCTGATCTTCGTCCGTACCCGGCTGGGCACCGGCGAGCTGGCCAACCAACTGACCGCGCGCGGTTTTTCCGCGGAGGCCCTCAACGGCGATCTCAGCCAGGAGGCGCGCATTCAGGTGCTGACCCGCTACCGCAACGGTCAGATCCGGGTACTGGTGGCCACCGATGTCGCTGCCCGCGGCCTGGACATCGACGACATTTCCCATGTCTTCAACTTTGACCCGCCCGACGACCCGGAAGTGTATGTGCACCGGGTGGGCCGCACCGGCCGGGCCGGCCGGGACGGCATCGCCATTTCCCTGATCACGCCCAAGGACCGCTGGCAGTTGCGGCGGATCGAGGAGTTCACCCATTTCAGACTGGAAAAGGCCGAGCTGCCGAGCATCCAGCAGATCGAAAACCACCGTCAGGCCCTGCTGATGGAACAACTGGAGGTCTGGATCCGGCGCGGCCGCTGCCGCCGGGAAAGGGAAGTGGTGGAGATGCTGATGCAAACCGGCCACCAGCCGGAAGATATCGCCGCCGCGGCCCTGAAGCTGGCCCGGGGCGATGAGAAAAAGCGGCCGATCGAGCCCCTCACCCCGATCAAGGAGGAGCAGTTCCGTCCGCGGGAACGGAGGAGCGATCGGCCTTTCAGCCGCGATGCCCACCCCAGGACGCCATCATCGGCGCCCACCCACCGGCGGGCGGAGCGCGACCGGGACATGGTGCCGATCAAACTCGACATCGGCCGCGCCGACGGCATCGGCGTCAACCATGTGGTGGCCTCGCTGGCCCACTATTCCGGCGTCAACTCCGGCCAACTGGGCAAGATCCGGCTGGAAACCCATCACACCCTGGTCGATGTGCCCGAATCCCTGGTCGGCCGCCTGCTCTCGAAAAACGGCGCCTACCGGATCGGCCGCCGCGCCATCAACCTGGAACGGGCCTGACCGCAACCACGGTCAGTTCACCGGCGAAGCCTGCGCCTTGAGGCCGGAAGCCGGTTCCCGTTCGGTCTGCTGCACGTATTTGACCGTCTGTTCGATCTTGACCTGCTGGTTGTCCGGCGCCTCGTCCCTGGATTCAACGATCTGCATGGCCGGCGGCAGCCGGGAGGGCGGCGCGTTGAGCGCGGCGAGGATGCCGCTGTCGCGGTCGTAGAGGTCGGGCTTGAACGTCACCTTGTTGTCGCGGACATTGGTGGTCAGGTACATCAGATAGATCGGCAGGGGCTGCTTGAGGAGCACGGTGGTGGTTTTGCCCGAAGCCAGGATCTGGTTCATCCGTTCAACCGTGACCGGGTTGCCCTGGTCATTGGCAAGAATCAACCGCCCCAACTCCAGAGGATTCTGCACCCGGATGCAGCCGTGGCTGAAGGCGCGCTGCGCCCGGACGAACAGGGATTTGGTCGGCGTGTCATGCAGATAGATATGGTACGGATTGGGGAACAGGAACTTGATCACCCCCAATGAGTTGTCTGTCCCCGGGTCTTGCCGCAGGGTATAGGGCAGGTATTTTCCCTGATACCGTTGCCAACGGATGGTGCTGGGGTCGACCTCGTTGCCGCTGCTGTCGTACACCCGCATCCGTTGCTTGGCCAGGGCCTCCGGATCCTTGATAATGCTGGGCACGGTTTCGTTTTTGACGATGTCCGGGGTGGGCGTCCAGGTCGGATTGAGCACAATGTAGGTGATCGCCGAGCGGAAGACGGGCGTCTGATGATAGGGCTTGCCCACCATCACCTTGGAGCTCCAGGCCTGTTGGCTGTCGTGATAATATTGCACGGCAAAGCCGGCGATGTCGACGATGAGGCTGGAACTGGGCAGGTCGTGCAGCACCCATCGCATCCGTTCGAGGTTCACCCGGATCTGGTTGACTCTGTCGGCCATGGTGACGTTCATGGCGCTCACCGTGCTTTTGCCGATCACCCCATCCGGATCGACATGGTGTTTGGCCTGAAAGGCCTTGACCGCCGCTTGCAGGTGCTCGTCGTACGCATTTGTTTCTTCGCTGTTTTTCTTGGGACGATATTCACCGGTCACAGCCAGACGGCTGCGGATGGCCGCGACCCGCTGATCAACCATGCCGGGCTTGAGGCTCGGACCGGCCGGCACGGCGCGCCACACCGCCTTGGTGGCGGCATACTGCCTGTACTGGCTCAGGGCTTCCTTGAGACTGAGATAGGACGGGTGCTGGGGAGACAGGTTGTCCAGGGCGGCCCGAACGGCGCCGGTGTGGATGGCGTCCAGATAGGCGTCGATGTGTGAAAGCCGGGGGGTGGTGGCGGCCAGATTCTGTTTTTCCTCGACCTTGGCCGGATCGACCTTGCCGTACCGTTTATGCTGTCCCAACAGCACCAGGGCATCGGAGAGGAGCACGTCGTACTCCACCCTCCTGGCCAATGGCCCGGCATGTCCCTTCAGTTCGTTGCGGTAATGCGTCAGGGCCTTGAGATGATAATCATCGGGCGTCAGCCCCT
>WQUH01000221.1 GCA_009782165.1 Pseudomonadota bacterium
TTGACCGCGTCAAAGGAAAAGGTGCCGACCGCGCCGAAGGTGCCGAGATGCCGGCCGTGCAGACGGCCGCCGGCCGCCTGGGCCGTATCCTCGATTACCGGGATCGTGTGCCGGTCGGCGATTGCGCGGATCGCCTCGATCCGCGCCTGGGCCCCCATCATGTGGACCGGGATGATCGCCCTGGTCCTGGGGGTGATTTTCTTCTCCAGGTCCGCCGGATCCATGTTCAGGGTCAGATCGACCTCGGTGAACACCGGAATGGCGCCGCAGTCGAGGATCGCCTCCCAGGTGGCGACAAAGGTGAATCCCTGGGTGATGACCTCATCGCCCGCGCCCACGCCGAGCGCCGCCAGGGCCACCTTGAGGGCGGCGGTTCCCGAAGTGACCGCCTGGGCATGGGCCGCGCCGGTGTAGGCGGCAAAGGCCCGCTCGAATTCGAGCACCTTCCACACCCCCTGGCGTTGGGCGGCAAACTCGTAGCGGAAGAGCACGCCGCTCTCCAGCACCTCCATCACCTGCGCCTTTTCCTCGGCGCCAAAAATCTCGAAACCCGGCACAGTCAACCTCTTGGTTTTCGTGGAAAAACGAACCGGCCGGGCATGTGCCCGGCCGCACTCTCAGCGCCGCTATCGCGGCAGGATAAAACCGTTGTCGATCAGGCGCACCCTGTTGCCGGCCTTGCCGTCGACATGCACGGCCAGGGCCAGGACCGTCCGCTCGTCCACCGCTGCGACCGCCTCCAGGCTGTCGCAGTCGACCAGGCTGACATAATCGATGGCCGTGCCGGCATGGGAAAGGATGTGGCTGGTCAGCGTCCGCGTCAGTTCGGCGGCGTCCCGTACGTCTCGGGCCGCCTCGGCGCGGGCCAGCCGCAGGGCGGAGGACAGGCTGAGCGCCGCCGCCCGGTTGGCCGGGTTCAGATTGGCGTTGCGGGAACTCATGGCCAGTCCGTCCGCCTCCCGGACGATCGGATGGCCGACGATCCGCACCGGGATGTTGAGATCGGCCACCAACCGGCGGATGAGCGCCAGTTGCTGAAAATCCTTCTCGCCGAACACAGCCGTGTCGGGCCGGACGATGTTGAACAGCTTGGTCACCACCGTGGCCACCCCGGCGAAATGGACCGGCCGGCTCCTGCCGCAGAGGTGGGTGGCCAGTTGCAGCACCCGCACCTCGGTCTGGAAACCCTGGCCATACATCTGCTCCGGGGTCGGGGCAAAAACCGCGCTGACCGGCTCCTGCCGGACCAGCGCCATGTCGCGTTCAAAATCGCGGGGATAGCGGTCCAGATCTTCGTTGGGTCCGAACTGGGTCGGGTTGACGAACAGGCTCACCACCACCGTGTCGGCCAGCTCGGCCGCCCGCCGCATCAGACTGAGGTGCCCCTCGTGGAAAAACCCCATGGTGGGCACCAGGGCGATGGTTTTGTTTTCCCTGGTCCTGGCGCGCGACCAGGCCTGCATCTCTTCCGGGCTGCGCAGAATATCCATTATTTTTTCAACAGGTTGAGTCGTGCTTGCACCATGTCCCGCATCGGATTGG
The DNA here is from genome assembly GCA_009782165.1 of Pseudomonadota bacterium. Taxonomy (GTDB): domain Bacteria; phylum Desulfobacterota; class Desulfobulbia; order Desulfobulbales; family Desulfobulbaceae; genus Desulfobulbus. Next base: position 1,543 of record WQUH01000221.1, read on the forward strand.
CCGTTGGCTGGCCCGGCTGGATCGTGGTGAGTTCCAGGTATTTGCCGTACATGGCCGCCGCCTCTGCCTTTTTGCCCGCCTGCTCGTGCAGTCGTCCCAGCGACAGGTAGGCCGCGGCGGCAAAACTGTCGCCCAGGGCTGCCAGCTCGGTGTTGAGCGCCACCGCCCTGTCGAACTGCCGCTCATTTTCGCACAGGCCGGCCAGTTTTGTCAGCACCAGCGGTTTGAGCGGCGATTTCGCCGACAACCCGTCGTTGACTGCGGTCAACCGACTGATCGCCTGCGCACCTTTCCCCTCTTTTTCTTCCAGAAAGGCCAACTCGATCCGCGCCCACAGCCCGGCGGTGGTGGACCCGTAGTTTTGGCTCACCTGCTCCAGCAGGGCGCGGTTGTCCTGTTTGGCGTCCAGGGCGGCATCCAGGGCGGCGGCCGCTCTTTCCTCCCGGTAGTCGCTCCAGGTGGAAAAACCCGCTACGGCAAGGATCACGATCAGGGTCGCCGCCACAGCCATCCAGATCAGCCGCAGGTTCCGCCGGATGGCGAGGATGGTTTTGCGGGGCAGATTGAACTGGTCCAGCAGCCCCACAGGGGTCAAGGGTTGCAGTTTGATTGCGTCCCGGTCGATGGAATTCTGGTCCGCCATGCGGCGCAAGCTCCCTGGTGATATTGGTTGATTTTCGACCTCATGCGGCCATGGGCAAGGGGAAACCGGCTCGCCTGGTTCCCGTCGGCATCGTGCCGCGCCGGGAAAATACCCGTTGCGCGGCGCCGGTCATGCCGGTACAAAAAGAAATTCAAACGATTGTCCCGGCACACAGCCTGCCGATTATACCGTGGCAGGGAAAAAAAGCATCAGGCAAAGACGGCAATGCCGCAAAAACCGAAGCGCCCGCTTGCGCGGAAGACGCAGGCAATCCCCCGCGAACCCGCATCCCCGCCGCCCCTCGGGTCTGCCCATGGATGACCGCCGCATCCTCACGGTCAGCGAACTGAACAGCGCCATCCGCTCCCTGCTGGAAGGCCGCTTTCCCTTTGTCAGCGTGGCCGGCGAGATCTCCAATCTCAGCCGGCCTTCCTCCGGGCACCTCTACTTCACCCTCAAGGATGCCGGCGCCCAGGTCAGGGCGGTGCTGTTCAAGATGCAGCAGCGCTATCTGCCCCAGATCCCCAGGGATGGCATGCATGTGGTCTGCCGGGGCCGGATCTCGGTGTACGAACCGAGGGGCGAATACCAACTGATTGTCGATACCCTCGAACCCCAGGGCGCGGGCGCGCTCCACCAGGCTTTCGAGGCCCTGAAACGGCGGCTGGCCGCCGAAGGACTGTTCGACGAGCATCGCAAACGGCCGCTGCCGCCCTTTCCGGCCCACATCACCCTGATCACCTCGCCCCAGGGCGCCGCGGTCCACGACTTCATCCGCATCGCCACCAGACGCTTTCCGCCGGTCCGCATCGCGGTCTACCCGGCGATCATGCAGGGCGACCGGGCCGCCGCCACCATGATCCAGGCCATCGAGACCATCAATGCCCGCCTTGCCACCGACCTGATCGTCCTGTGCCGGGGCGGCGGCTCGACCGAGGATCTGTGGGCCTTCAACGACGAAGCCCTGGCCAGGGCGATCCGGGCCTCCGCCGTGCCGGTGGTCAGCGCTGTCGGCCATGAAATCGATTTCACCATCGCCGATCTGGCCGCCGACTTCCGGGCTCCCACCCCTAGCGGGGCGGCGGAGCTGCTGGTGCCCGACAGCGCCGCCCTGCGCATCGGGCTCGACCGGCTGCGCGCCAGACTGCGCCGCAGCCTGCGCCACCGGCTCGACCGGGGCGAACAGCGGTTGGCGCTTGTCCGGCAACGGCTCGCCGCCATGCCCTATCCCCTCGACCGCCTCCGGTTCCGGCTCGACCAGTTGGCCGCCCGCCTGGAACGCGGTTGGCGTGCGCTGCTTACGGAACAAACCCGGCGTCTGGATCAAACCGTTCTCCGCCTGACGCGCCGGCATCCGGGACACCTGCTTGCCGTAAGCGACCACCGCCTGCGTGGACTCGACTCCAGGCTGCGGCGCACCATGCTTGCCCGGCTCCACGCCAACGAAGAACAGCTTGGCCGGATCGCCGGCGTGCTCCAGGCCGTCAGCCCGCTGGCCACCCTGGCGCGGGGCTATGCCATTGTCCGCCT
>WQUH01000222.1 GCA_009782165.1 Pseudomonadota bacterium
TCAGAACTCAACCCTCATGGAGGTCGCCATGTCCATTGCCCTGGTGCTCATAGACATCCAGAACGATTACTTTCCCGGCGGCGCCATGGAGGTGCCGGGCGCCACGGAAGCTGCCGCCAGGGCGGCGGAGTTGCTTGCGGCCTTTCGGGACAGGTCGCTGCCGATAGTGCATATCCGGCACATCGCCGCCCGGCCGGGGGCGACATTTTTCCTGCCCGACACCGCCGGGGCGGAGCTGCACCCGTCGGTGCGGCCGCTCGTCGGCGAGCCGGTCTTCCAGAAGCACTTTCCGAGCGGCTTCCGGCAAACGCCCTTGCTCGCCCATCTGCGGCAGGAAAACATCTCGCAACTGCTGGTGGCCGGGATGATGACCCAGATGTGCATCGACACCACGGTCCGCGCCGCGGCCGATCTGGGCTTTTCCTGTCTGGTGGCGCACGACGCCTGCGCCGCCCGAGCCCTGTCGTTCAACGGCAGGGAGGTTGCCGCCCAGGATGTCCAGGCCGCCTACTGCGCCGCGCTCAACGGACTCTTTGCCAGGGTGCGGTCGGTCAGCGAGCTGCTCGCCGACCTCTGATCCCGGCGGCGGGCAGGCTCGCCCGCCGGCGCGGCCGCCACCATGGCCTTGATCCGCTCCACCACCTCGGCCGCGGCGCGCTCGACCTCGGGAGACATCTGTTGGGTGAACCCGGTGATGTCCTTGACCTCGATCAGCAGGATGCGGATATCGGCGGGCATCTCCTCCGGGAAACAGACATACCCGGTTTTCAGGGTGCTGCCCAGGGTGATGGCGTGCGAGTTGACCAGGGCATGGGTGGTGAAGATGTCGTCCATCGTCACCTCGAGGATGGAGCCCGGCACATTGCCCAGCTTGCAGGCATCGACGATGATCGCCCGCTCGAAGCCCCGGATCTTGTCCATCACCTCGAAGCCGACCGTGTAGACCACCTCGGTCTGACAGGGCAAGCCATCCCGTTCCAGTTGCTCGACCACCACCACGCCGGCGCGGTCATCCTGCAGATAGGGGTTGCCGATGCCGATCACCACGCATTGTGTGTTCATGTCAGTCCTGTGTCCTGTTGCGCAAGAAGGGCCGGAAGAGACTTGCGCCTCTTCCGGCCCAGGGGAAGTGAACCAGAGGGGGATGAGGCCGGACGGCCGCCTACCCGTTCAGGTGCGTCACGGGTCGACGGCTGCCAGACTCTCCGTTCACTACCTTACTCAAAAGTTTTTCAGGGTCTTGTAGAGCGCGCCGTTGCTGTCGAAGATCTCGACCTCCAGCGGCGACTGGCCGCCGGTCACCGTGTGGGTGGCGCAGGCCAGGCACAGGTCGTAGGGCCGGAAGGCCATCTCGACGTAGTTGAGCATGCCCGGCGAAACGTCTCCATTCTTGATGAAATGTCTGGCCGCCTTCTTCACCGCCAGGTTGATCGGGGCGTTGTTGTGGGTGGTGGACACGATCAGGTTGGCGTCGGTGACAATACCCTTGCTGTCGGTGCAATAATGATGGATCAGGGTGCCGCGCGACGCCTCGATGATGCCCACGCCTTCGCCCGGACAGGAGGTCGGCTTGTTCCAGGTCTCCTTGCTGGTGATCTCCGGGTCGCGGGAGAGCGCCAGACACTTCTCGGCGGCATTGAGCAGCTCGATGGCCCGGGCCCAGTGATAGGCGAGAACCTGATGGACCGGCCGGCCGCCGAAGGTGGCGTGGAACCTCTCGAAATGGGCCTGCGCCTTAGGGGTGTCCATGCCTTTGGCGATATTCAGCCGGGCCAGCGGGCCAACGGCGTAGATGTTGGTGCCAGGGCCTTCGACAATACCTTTCCAGGCCCCGAGTTTCTTCTGATACGGAAACTTGAGATAGCTCCAGGGCAGAACCCGTTCGGAGATGAAATCGAGGTATTCCTTGCCCTTGAAGGAGCCAACCTCTGTGCCCGCGCTGTCGATCACCTTCTGGGTGCCGTCGTAGTAGGCAACCCGGCCCTGGTCGTCCACCGAACCCATGTAGCCGACCTCGACCCTGTAGGTATCGCCGGTGACCAGTTGCATGTACTTGTCGTTTTTCAGCACCACGTCGTCAAACACCTTGAGGGTCAGCTCGCCCAGCCCCACCAGCTCTTCCGACCAGGCCTCGATCTGCTTGCGCTCTTCCTCGTTCAACTGTTTGGACCAGCCGCCGGGCAGGGCCGCCACCGGGTGGCTGGGTTTGCCGCCCAGCAGTTCGAAAATCTTGACCGCCAGACCGCGCCGCCGCAGAACCTCCTTGCCGGTTGCCGTGCCCACCGCATTGATCAGGCCGACCACGTTGCGCTCGGCCGGATGGGCCTCCGGGCCGACCACGAAATCGGGAAACGCGAGGGCATAGAGGATGAGCGCATGATCTTCCACATAGTGGGAACTGAAGTAGAGCTCGCGCAGCTTGCGGCCGGCCGGCGGCGGGGTGACGCCATAAACGCCGTCCGAGGCCTTCATCGCGGCGGTGAAGTGGACGCCGCGACAGACGCCGCAGACGGTGGACACGGTCCGGGGCACCTCCTCGATGGGCATGCCCTGGAGGAATTTTTCAAATCCCCGGAATTCGACGGTCTGGAAAAAGGCATCGTCGACATTGCCGTTATCGTCGAGGAAAATGGCGATCTTGCCATGCCCCTCGAGACGGGTGACCGGATTGATTTCGATTTTTTTCATAGAGCTGCTCCTTGCAGTCGTCGTAACCGGAACGCCTGGCGCGGGGCCAAGGCCAAAACCGGATTTGTTTTTCAGCGCTTCAACGAACACCCATCAACAGACAGGGCTATTGCTCCTTCCGCGCGGCAATGCGATGGCCGAGCTTCGAGGCCGTGTGGCTGTACCGGTAGACCATTTTGGCCATGTCGTTGTACTTGTCGATGAACTGGGCCGCGGTCTCTTCGTCCGCCATGCTCGAAGCCAGCATGGAGACGCAGCGGGCGCCGAAATCCCTGACGCCCGGCATCGGGCCGCCGCAGCCCCGGCAGGGGATGTTGACGTTGAGGCAGGAGCCGTTGCAGTCGCCCTGGGTCACCGGGCCGAAGCACATGTAGCCCTGCTGGAGCAGACATTTTTCCGGGTCGGGCCGGCCGTCGACGGTCCGCTTGATCTCGCTCACCGGCAACCGCTCGCGGCCGGTGATCGCCGGATTCCGCTTGCAGACGTCGCACACCGCCTTGCCGCTGGTCAGCCAGGAGCCAGCCGGCGGCAGGTTGCCCGCCAGGATGGCGCCGATCAGTTGGCCGACAAAGGCCGGATGGGGCGGGCAGCCGCCGACGTAATACTCCACCTCCACCGCCTGGTCGATGGTCAGGCAGTTGTCGAGCAGGGCGGGGATGGTCAGGTTGTACTTGCCGTCGAGCAGGTAATCCGGAGTGGGATAGACGCCGTCGGGGTTGTCGGTGGAAAAGGTGTTTTTGTAGGCCTTCTCAAGCAATTCCTCGTTGGTGTGCAGGTCGCCCAGGGCGGCGATGCCGCCTAAGGTGGCGCAGGCGCCGAGGGCCACCAGCACCTTCGATTTCTGGCGCAGCACCTTGACCGTGTGCAGGTTTTCGGTGTTGCGGATCATGCCGTCGACAAAGGCCAGGTCGATGCTTTTATCGGGCATGGCTTCCAGATCCTTGTACTTGACATCAGCCACGGTCGGGGCCCAGAAGACGATTTCGAGCGCATCCAGGGCATCGACCAGGGC
>WQUH01000223.1 GCA_009782165.1 Pseudomonadota bacterium
TCAGCGGGGAGCGGCCGCAAAGGCCTCGCCCAGCGACTCCTTCATATTGGCCATGGTGTAGGGTTTGGCCAGGGCGCTGGCAAAGCCGTGGCTCCGGTATTCCGCCATGACCGGATCGTGGGAGTAGCCGCTGGACACGATCAGGCGGGCATCGGCGTCCAGGGCCAGAATGTGGTGCGCCGCCTCCAGCCCGCCCATGCTGCCGGGGACGGTCAGATCCATGAGGACCGCCGCAAAGGGCGCGCCCGCCTCCAGGGCTTCCGCATACAGACGGACGGCCTCGGCGCCGTCCACACAGGTCTGGGTGGCGTATCCCAGGTGGGTCAGCATGGTCGCGGCCAGATTGCGGATGATCGTCTCGTCGTCCATGACCAGGATGGAGGGCCGCTCAGCCGAGCGGACCGGGGGGATGTCGCCCGGACTTGCCGGCGGCGCTTCCGGCAGCGTCTTGGCGGTGGCCGGCAGAAAAATGGTGCAGACCGTTCCCCGGTCGGCGGCCGGCTCGATGCCGATAGCGCCGCCGTGCCGGTTGACGATCGAGTGGGCCGCCGCGAGTCCCAGGCCGCTGCCGGTTTCCTTGGTGGTGAAGAACGGATCGAAAATGCGGGCCCGGATCGCCTCGGGAATGCCTTCGCCCTCGTCGGCAACCACGATCCGCACATAGTCGCCCTCGGGCAGGGCCATGGTGTTGTCGGCGGCAAGGCGGGCATTGTCCGCGTTGATGCGGAGCATACCGCCCGCGGGCATCGCCTGGACCGCATTGGCGATGACGTTGTTCAGCACCTGGGCCATCTGGTCGGCATCGGCCTCGATCAACCGCACCGTCGCCTCGATGTGAATGTCGCCCCGGATCGTTGTTCCCCGCAGCATCATGGCCGCAGCCTCGTCGATCAGGCGGCGAACATCCAGCACCTTCTTGACCGGGCAGCCGCCCTGGGCAAAGGTCAGCAGTTGCCGGGTCAGTTCCGCTGCCCGCCGGGCGGCGCCTTCGGCCAGTTCCAGGGTGGGATGGGCCGCATGCCCCGGTTCGAGCACCATCCGGGCACAGGAAAGGTTCCCCATGATTCCGGTGAGGATGTTGTTGAAATCATGGGCAATCCCTCCGGCCAGCGCCCCGATGGATTCCAGTTTCTGCACCTTGACCAGCTCGTTGTGCAGGAGTTCCCGTTCGGTGATGTCGGTGAAAATGACCAGGAATCGGCTGTCGATCAGGCGGCCGTTGACGATGACATGCCGGCTCTGGCCGTTCTTGCAGGCCACCTTGAGCTCGAGGGGACGGATCGCCGTCTCGTTGAGCTCGGCGAGGCGTTCCATCTCCCGTCGCCGCAAGGTCTCCACCTCCTGCCGGTAGTTGGGATCGGGATAGGCGAGGGCAAACCACTGGGGATCGGTGGCAATCTCATCGAGCGCGTAGCCGAACTGCTCGGAAAAATTGATGTTGATATATTCGATCGTATCGCCGTCGAGCAGCATGACCCCCGCGGGCATGGCATCGAGGATGTCGAGCAGATCCTGCCGGCTTTTCCGCAGATTCCCCATCGCGTCCCGGTAGATGCCGATCTCCCGTCGCAATGCCAGGTAGAGCAGACCGGCGGTCACGCAGACGAAGAACCAGCCCTTGACGGTCTCCAGCGTGAAGCGGAGTTCGGGATCGGCCACCAGCATCTTGACCGCCAGGCCGGAGAACAGGATCCAGGGAACGGCGATCGCCAGATAGATGGCGACCATGACCAACGCTCTCCGGGATTGATTTCCTGACGCAATCTGTTTCATATTTTTTTCGTTTTGCCGGGTTCGCGACCAGGGATGCATGCGGCAACAAACAAAGCGGCTCGCCGGATGGGGGCCGCGCAACCAATCAGACGCAGGCGGCGCAATTGTAGCAGGGAATACTGCCGGAAACAATCGCTTATCGCTTCCTGTCGCGGATCGGGAAACATCGGCGCCGCTGCCGCCCCGGCGCGGCCGCCCGCGCCTATGTCTCCAGCGGCAGGGTGACGCGGAAGGCGCTGCCCTCGCCCGGCCGGCTGCTCACGGTGATGCTGCCCTGATGTTTTTCCACGATATTTTTGGCAATGGCCAGCCCCAGGCCGGTGCCCCGGTTTTTGTCGGTGTAGAAGGGGGTGAAGATCTGCGCCAGTTTCTCCTCGGGGATCCCGAGCCCGGTATCGGTCACCTCGAGCGTCACCGCCTTTTCCTCCGGCAGCAGGGCGGTTGTCAGCGCCAGATCGCCGCCCTCGGGCATGGCCTGAATGGCGTTGAACACCACGTTGAGGGCCACCTGATACATCTGTTCGGCATCGAGCAGCATGTCGGGCAGCCCTTCGGCCAGGCGGGTGCTCACCCGTACCCCTTTCTGCTGAAATTCGGGCTCCATGAACGACACCAGCCGCTCGACCACCCCGTTGAGCGAGCCGGAGGACCGATACAGGTCTCTGGGGCGGGCGAAATCGAGAAATTGCCGGACAATGCCGTCCAGCCGCGAGGTCTCCTGGACGATGATATCGGCCAGCCGCTCGTTGCCCGGCGCCACCTTGCCGATCCGGCTGCCGAGGATCTCGGCGGTCGAGCGGACGATGCCCAGCGGATTCTTGATCTCGTGGGAAACCGCCGCCACCATCTTGCCCAGGGAGGCCAGCCGCTGGGCCTCGTTGAGCTCCTCCTCCAGCCGGAGCCGTTCCTCGGCGCGCTCGGCCATGATCCGGTTGGCCCTGACCACGATCAGGATGAGGATGGCGAACAGCACGGACATGATCGACAGCGACAGCACGATCACCCGGCCCTGGAGCATGATGATCGCCTCCAGATCGTCGGACAGATCCTGAACCACCTCGATCACCCCCATGATCTCGCCGGTGCGCTCGCCCAGCTTGTTTTCCTGGCGGAACGGCACATAGGTCTTCATGGTGCAGAAGATGTCGGAGGTGCCGGGGAGCAGGCTCAGCAGGCTGCCGCCGGTGATCAGCATCGAATTGCTCTCGCCCTTGGCCGCCTTCTGGTATTCCAGGCCCCCCATGTCGCGCTTGCCCATCAGCTCGGTGATGGTGGAATAGGCGACCCTGTTCTGCAGGGGTTCGTAGATGGTCACCGATTCGATCCGCATGCCGCGGGTGATGTTGTTGACGATCTGGTCCAGACGTTCAAACTGCTCTTTCTCGGAAAGGGTTATTTTGCCGGAGCGAACCACGGTGGGCAGGACAAACTGGAGAAACACCTGGCGGTTGACATGGTCGGCGAACAGCCGGGAATAGGCCTCGCTGCGCTGGAGCAGCACGCTCTTGGCGTTGGCGGCGATCATCCAGGACAGCAGGAACGAGGCGCACAGGATGAGCGCCAGCGAGGTGAAGGCGAAGTATTTGACCAGCTCGAACGGCAGGAGGGTGTCGGCGCGCTTGCGCTCCCGAATCCGGCGCCAGATCCTGATGGGCGAAAGCCGCAACAGGCCGCGCCCCAGGCCCTGCAACCAGGACAAGAGCGCCGCCGGCCGCCATCGGGACAGGTCCGGCAGTCGCGGCAGTCGGGCGAGCGGCCGCAGCCAGGACAGTCTGTCCTTTTTCGGGGATTGGGAGCGTCTACGGACGTGCATCACAGACTCCGCATCGGCGGCAGACCGCCGGTTCGCACGGATCGGTCGCCCGTCCGCGCAGGGCTTTTCGATATTCCTCCCAGAGATAACCGGGACGGATACCCTGATCGACCACCTCCCAGCACATCCGCTCCTCCCGGCCGCGTGGCCGGATGGCAAACTGCCAGGGATCGACGCGCAGCCGGCGGCAGGCCCGCTTGAAGCTCTCGCCCGCGCCCACCGCAAGCAACACCGGCCCGATCCTGCGGTCGGCCCGGGCATAGGCGGCCTGTTGCAGGGCCTGCTCGGGATGGTCGAATTTGAGGTGGAGATTGGCCTTGGCACTCAGCATCCGGCGAAGATACCTGATTTTTTCCTTCAGCGCCAGCAGGGCCGCGTCGATGCCGGCCGCACCCGCCGCAGGCGCGGTCAGACCGCCGAAGGAACAGTATTGCAGCGGGGTCCACGGTTTGGGGACGAAACAGTTGATCGACAGGGTCAGCGACGAGACCCGGCCCCGGCCCCGGCCGATCGGCAGCATGCGGGCCTGCAACCGGCCGACCGTCTGGATCAGCTCGTCTAAGTCGGCGCGGGTCTCGGTGGGCAGGCCGATCATCACGTAGAGCTTGAGCTGGAAGATGCCCGCCTGCACGAGGCGTTCGGCGGCGGTCAGGAGATCGTCCTCGTTCAAACCCTTGTTGATCGCCAGGCGCAGCCGTTCCGAGGCCCCGTCCGCCGCGATGGCCACGCTTTTCAGGTGCGAGGCGGCAAGCAGCTCCAGGGTCTGGTCGGAGATGCGGTCCGCCCGGAGCGACGAAAAGGAAAGGGCGCAACCCTGGTCCCGGAGGACGCCGGCGATGCGGGCCATGGTCTCGTTGCCGGCCATCTCCATGGCCAGCAGGCCGATGCGGTCGACCGTCGGCGGCCGCTCGGCAAGGGCGTGGAGGATGGCCTCGGCCGACCACAGCCGGGGCGGCCGGTAGATGAAACCGGCGGCGCAGAAGCGACAGCCCCGGCTGCACCCCCGCCCCAGCTCCACCATGTACATGCCCAGTTCCGCCTCGGGCGACAGCAGGGTCGAATGGGCCGCCCGCTCCATGGCCGGGGCAACGACCTTGGCGACCCGCTGCGGGAGCTGCGCCGGGGCCTCGATCGCCTCGACCGCGCCGGTATCGGACCAGGAGAAGCGATAGAATCCGGGGGCATAGCAACCGGGCAGCGAGGCGGCGAGGTGGTGCAGCAGCCGGTCGCGGGGTGTTCGGGCATATTCGCTCAAACCCTGCATCAGCGTCGCCAGGATCGGCTCGGCCTCGCCGATCACCATCAGGTCGGCGAACAGGGCCAGGGGCTCGGGATTGAGGAAGACCCCGACCCCGCCCAGCACCACCAGGGGATCGCCCGGTCCGACGGCCTGGCCGCGTTCGGCCGCATAGGCCGGCAATCCTCCCGCGGCCAGCATCGCGGCCAGGCGGGGATAGTCGTGTTCAAAACTGACCGAGCCGAACACCAGGGGAAAATCGGCCAGCGGCCGGGACGATTCCAGCGAGCGCAGCGGCTGACCGTCGGCGGGATAGACAAACCGTTCGCACACCACCCCCTCGTCGCGGTTGAGCAGGCTGTAGACCAACTGAAACCCGAGATTGGAGATGGCCACCGGATAGGTGTTGGGGTAGAGCAGGGCCACGGGCAGCCGGTCCTTCCACTTTTTGCGGATGGTCCCGGTTTCGGCGGCCAGGGTGGACAAGGCGGCGGTCATGGCTCAGGAGGACGGGCAGGCATGGACGCCGGCAGCAGGCTGTCGCCGGCAGGGCCGTTGCCGGCGCTCATGTCCGGCCGCCAAGGCAAAACGGGGAAATATCCCCTGGATATTCCCCCGTTGCGATCCGCGCTGGCGCCGGCATCCGTTCACCGGGCCGCTCCTGTCGTCAGTTGGCCTTCTTGCGCAGATAGGCGGGCTCGTCGTACTCGTTGTTGTTGATCTCGTGCTCGTCGAAGACCGGCAGCGGCATCCGCGGCCCGTGGGGCAGGGTATTGGGCTTGGCGGGGGCGAGGCTGGAGGGCATGGCCTCGGACCCGGCGACGGCGTCATCGTCGATGATCCGCCAGGAGGGCCGCCGCGTCCGGACGCCCTGGTCGGGCTGCTGCACGGGCCTGAGACCGCGTTTCACCGGCTCGAGCGTCACCACCGGCTCCTCGATGCTGGAGATGCCGGTGGCAATCACCGTGACCCGCAACTCGTCGCCCAGCGACTCGTCGAACAGGACGCCGGTGATGATGTTGGCGTCGTCGTGCGCCTTTTCCTGGATCAGGGCCGCGGCCTCCATGAACTCGTTCATGGTCAGGGTGTCCTTGGCCGCCGAGATGTTGATCAGGATGCCGCGGGCCCCGTCGATGCCCACGTCTTCGAGCAACTGGTTGTCGATGGCGCGCTTGGCCGCCTCGGTGGCGCGGTGGTCGCCCACCGCCGAGCCGGTGCCCATGATCGCCGGCCCGACCTCTTTCATCACGGTCTTGAGATCGGCGAAATCGACGTTGATGTGCCCCGGCAGATTGATCAGGTCGGTGATGCCCTTGACCGCCTGCAACAGGACATTGTCGGCCATCTGCATCATATCCACCAGGGTGGAGTTCTTGTTCATCAAACTCAGCAGCCGGTCGTTGGGCACCGTGATGATGGTGTCCGAGAATTCCTTCAGCTTTTCCCAGCCGGACTCGGCGTTGCGGATGCGGTTTTTGCCCTCGAAATAAAACGGTTTGGTGACGACCGAAACCGTCAGGGCGCCGCATTCCCTGCTCAGCTTGGCGATGACCGGCGCGGCGCCGGTCCCGGTGCCGCCGCCCAGACCGGCGGTGATGAAGACCATGTCCGCCTCCTTGAGCACGGCCTGCAGGTCGCCGGAACTTTCCTGGGCCGCCTCCCGGCCCATCTCCGGATCGCCGCCCGCTCCGCCGCCCTTGGTGATCCCCGGCCCCAGCAGCAGCCTGATGTCGGCCCGCGATTGCTCAAGGACCTGCATATCCGTATTTGCCGCGATAAACTGCACACCCGTCAACCGGCTCTCGACCATGGTGTTGATGGCATTGCCGCCACCACCGCCAACCCCGATCACCTTGATTACAGCTACAGTTTCCTCTTCGGCCATCCTGAAAGCCATGGTTCTCTCCCAAGAAAAATTTTCGCAGCATCTCCCCCCGAATATACCACCGCCACCGGTGATGCTAAAGGGAAAAACCGTCCGTTCACATGATATTTCCCACCCACTTCCTCAGCCTGGCGAACATGCCGGCTGGCTCCTTCTGCACGTAGGCCTTGGCCTTGCTGCCGTACAGCACCAGCCCGACCCCGGTCGTGCAGCGGGGCGAGCGGATGTCGTCGATCCGGCCGGTCACGCCCTGCGGATAGCCGATCCGGACCGGCAAATCGAAAATCTGTTCCGCCATCTCGACAATGTTGGCCAAGAGCGCGGTGCCGCCGGCGATGACGATGCCGGCATTGATCCGGTTGCGGTAGCCGGAGGCGCTGATGTTCTTGTTGACCATCTGCAGGATCTCCTCCATCCGGGCCTCGAGGATCTCCACCATGATCCGCTGCGACACCTTGCGCGGCTTGCGGTCGCCGACCGTGGGCACCTCGATGATGTGGTTGTCCTTGATCATCGAGGACAGGGCCCCGCCGTACAGGTATTTCAGCTCTTCCGCCTCCTGCAGCGGCGTCCGCAACCCCACCGACAGATCGCTGGTCAGATTGTTGCCGCCCAGGGCCAACTCCCAGGTATGCTTGATGGTGCCGTTGCAGAAGATGGCCAGGTCGGTGGTGCCGCCGCCGATGTCGATCAGGGCCACGCCCAGCTCCATTTCATCCCGGCCGAGCACGGTCAGCGACGAGGCCACCGATTCGAGCACGATCTCGGCCACGTTGAGGCCGGCCCGGTTGCAACTGGTCACCACATTGTGCAGCGCGGTGACATCGGCGGTGACGATATGGACGTTGGTCACCAGGCGCACCCCGGTCATGCCCAGCGGGTTCTGGATGCCGGTGTGGTCATCCACCATGAACTCCTGGGGCAGGACATGGATGATCTGCTGGTTGTCCGAAATTTTCACCGTCTGGGCCGCCTGGATCACGGCCTCGATGTCCTTGTCCTTGATTTCCTGATTGTTGATGGCGATGATGCCCGGCGAATTGAAGCCCTTGATGTGGTTGCCGGCGATGCCGACATACACCGACTCGATGTCGCAGCCGGCCATGTCCGAGGCGGCTTCCACGGCCTGGCGGATCGATTTGACCGTGGATTCGATGTTCACCACCACCCCCTTCCTCATGCCCGAGGAGGCGGCGGTGCCGACCCCGATGATCTCCACCCGGTCCTCGAAGACCTCGCCGATCATGGCGCAGACCTTGGTCGTGCCAATATCCAGACCGGCAACCAGTTCTCCGGGCTCGCGCGGCTCCCGCGCGGCCGATGTCTCGTCAATCAATTTGGACTCCGGTAACCAAGACTTTATCATCTAAATAATCCATTCGAATTTCTTTAACGCCATCTATCTGTTTTCTCGTATACAATTGCTCCAGCACCTTGATCAGCCGGTTGTATTTCAACTGGAGCCGATCCATGCCGAAATAGACGGGAAAAGGCCGGTCCACCAGGTAGAGAATCAACCCCTGCTTCTGGTCGACATGCACCTCGGAAACCGCCTGGATGGGCACAATGGCGTTGCCCCTGGCGGCCAGCCCCAGCAGGATGCAGGCCGCATCGCCCAGGCTGCCCTTGGCCAGACGGCCCGCCTGCACGTCCCGGTCGAGCCGCACCCCGGTAATCACCGGGAAATCCAACTCCTGTCCCTGGCCGGCCTCGGCGAACAGCCGCCCGGCGCGGTTGGCATAGTACAGCCGCCGCTCTTTGCCATCTTCCAGATTCACCAGGGCAAACGGCTGCTGCTCGGTGATGGCGATCTCCACCGCCGAAGGCCAGTTGGTTCTGACCTCCGCCCGTTCCACCCAGGGGTGAGCCTCGATCCGGGCCGCCGCCGCCCTGGCGTCGAACCGGAACAGGCCGCCGCCCTGCTGCAATCCGGCAAGTTCGAGGATCTGCCGCTGGGTGACGATATGGGCGCCGGTCACCTTGATCTCGGTCAGCCGGAAGATGGTCGACTGGAACAGCAACTGCGCCGCCCCCCACAGTCCCCCGCCCGCACAAACCACCAGCAGGCAGACCAGGGCGGCCCGCTTGAGCAGCCGTTTCCACCGCCACAGCCGCTGGGCCCCGGCCACCATGCCCTGGGGTTTCGCCGGCCCCTTGGCCGCCTTCTTCCGCCGGAACAGCCCGGCCAAGCCGCTGCTTGCCGTTCCGGACTTTGCCCCGCCCCGGCGGGAAGGAGGCGCGGGCTTGTGAGGAGTATAGATCGCCATCGCTCGTCCGCATCCCCGCCTAATAAATATGGACCTCGGGTTCCAGCAGGACGCCCGAATGGGCGAAGACCTTCCGCCGGACCTGTTCCATCAGATCGACGATCTCCTCGGGCATCGCCCCGCCGGTGTTGACGATGAAGTTGGCGTGCTTGGGCGAGACCATCGCCCGGCCGACCGTCATCCCCTTCAGGCCCGCCTGTTCGATGAGGCGGCCGGCGAAATCGCCCTGCGGATTCTTGAAAAAGGAGCCGGCCGAGCCCATGCCCCGTGGCTGACTGCGCCGCCGCCGCTCGATGCATTCCCGGCATTGCGCCGCCACCTCTCGGCCGTCCGCGGCCGCCAGGCGAAACAGCCCGCCGGTGATCACCATCCGGGTCTGCGGTTCTCCGGGCAGGCGGGTGCTGCGATAGGCAAAGACCGCCTCCTGCCGGGGCACGGTGATGGCTTCGCCCCGTTCGTTCAGGCAGTGGACCGCCTCCAGCGCCTCGCCGACGGCATGACCGAAGGCCCCGGCATTCATCCGGATGGCCCCGCCGACCGTGCCGGGAATACCGGCCAGCCATTCCAGGCCGCCGAGATTGCGGCGGGCGCACCAGCCCACCAGGGCGGCCAGTTTGCTCCCGGCGGCCACCCGCGCCAGGAACGCATCTCCGTCCTGATGCAGCAGCGTGTCCCGCATGGTGCCGCCCAGCCTGATGAAGATCCCCTCGTGAAACCGGCCGGTCACCAGGATGTTGGACCCGCCGCCGATCACCTGCCACGGGATGCGCTCCCGGTGCAGCCAGCGCAGCAGGGCCGCCAGCTCCGCCTCGCCGCCGGTTTCGGCCATGGCCTCGACCGTGCCGCCGGCGCGGAAGGTCGAATGGGCCGCCATATCGACATCCCAGCGCACGGTGCGGCACAGG
>WQUH01000224.1 GCA_009782165.1 Pseudomonadota bacterium
AGGCTTCGCACATGGCGACGATGCGCGTTGCCGCCTGATCGAACAGGCCCAGGCGCATCGCATGGGTGGCCACCACCGTGCCGTTGCCCGGCAGGGCCAGCCCCAGGGCTTCGTTGAGGCAATTCATCGAGTTGGCGGTGAACATGCCCGAACAGGAACCGCAGGTGGGGCAGGCGGCGCGCTCGACCTCGGCCACCTCGGCATCGCTCACCGCCGCGTCGCCGGCCATGATCATGGCGTCGATCAGGTCCAGCGCCCTGCCGCCGGCCCGGCCGGCCTCCATCGGCCCGCCGGAAACGAAGATCGCCGGGATGTTCAGCCGCATCGCCGCCATCAGCATACCGGGGGTGATCTTGTCGCAGTTGGAGATACACACCATGGCATCGACCTTGTGGGCGTTGCACATGTATTCCACCGAATCGGCGATCAGCTCGCGGGAAGGCAGCGAGTACAGCATGCCGTCATGGCCCATGGCGATGCCGTCGTCGATGGCGATGGTGTTGAACTCGGCGGCGAAGCAGCCCGACCGCTCGATGCCCGCCTTGACCCGTTGGCCGATCTGATGGAGGTGGACATGGCCGGGGACGAACTGGGTGAACGAGTTGACCACCGCGATCACCGGGCGGCCGATCTGTTCTTCCCGCATGCCGTTGGCCCGCCACAGGGCGCGCGCTCCCGCCATTCTTCTTCCTTCCGTCGTCACCGCGCTCCGCAGAAGATTGCCCATGTCTCACCTCGATAAAATTTTCCTTGTCTTTTCTCGCCCGGAAGCGATAGAACCTAGAGAGATACTTCCGTCAAGATGCTTCTGTCAATTTTATATCGGGATGCCGTATGAAACAACAAGAGATTAACTACTGGATTGCCGCCATGCTCCATAAGCACGAGCGGGTTTCCGACCTCAACGTCACCGTGGGCAAAACCCTGCAGGTGGAAAGCAACGGCGTGCTGGTGCCGGTCGAGGTCAGCCCGCCGGTCGCCGCCCTGACGCCCTTTCAAACCGAGGTCTTCGCCCTCAACCTGATCAACGGCAACCGCCGCCTGCTGCGCGACCTGATCACCAAGGGTTCCTGCGACCTCTCCTATGCCCTCGACGACAAGAGCCGTTTCCGGGTCAATATCTTTTCCCAGAAGGGCCACTACACGACTGTACTGCGGAAACTGGACACCGAGATCCCCTCGATCCAGTCCTACCACTTCCCCGGCTCCTTTCAGAAAATGGCCCGCGAGGTCAACGGTCTGATCCTGTTCACCGGCGCCACCGGCACCGGCAAGACCACGTCCATGGCCGCGATCCTCAACAGAGTCAACGAGGAACGTCCGGTGCATATCGTCACCCTGGAAGATCCGATCGAGTATGTCCATCCGCACAAGAAGGCCACCTTCAATCAGCGGGAGATGGGCGACGATTTCGACACCTTTGCCAACGGTCTCCGGGCCGCTCTCCGCCAGGCGCCCAAGGTCATTCTGGTCGGCGAGATCCGGGACCGGGAAACCCTGGAAATCGCCCTGACCGCCGCGGAAACGGGCCATCTGGTCTTCTCCACCCTGCATACCATCGATACCGGCCAAACCATCAACCGCGTCCTCGGCATGTTCGAGCAGGAAGAGCAGGCCCACATCCGCAACCGGCTGGCCGACACCATCCGCTGGGTGGTCAGCCAGCGCCTGATGCCCCGGATCGGCGGCGGCCAGGTCGCCGCCCTGGAGATCCTCTGCACCAGCATGCGGGTGCGCGACCTGATCATCAACGGCGAGACCGAAGACAAAACCTTCTACAATGTGCTCCGGGACGGCTCGGTGCACGACATGCGGACCTTTGACCAGCACCTGCTGGAACTCTACGAGGCCGGCCTGATCACCGAGGAATCGGCAACGCTCTTCGCCTCCCACCGCAGCGAGGTCAAGCGGGGCATGGACACGATCAAAGCCGCCCGGGGCGAACGCACCTCCTCCATCAGCGGCCTGCGCATGGAGCAACAGGAAGCCGACGTCCCCTACAGACGATCGACCAGACGATGACATCGCCGGATCGTCCAAACTTCGACCCCAACAACGCTGACACAACGGCCCGCACGCTGCCGTTCCAATCGCCCGAGGCTTACTCATCATGCTGACCCATTGCCCTTCCTGCCAAAAGTCGCTGCAACTGACCAAGGAGCAGATCACCCGCCTGGAGCTCGCCCTGGCGCAACTGGCGCCCGGTAAACTGCTGACCATCAAATGCCCCCTGTGCCGCGAGCCCATTCTCCTGGACAAGACAGGAGAGGCCCCACACCAGAACAGCCCGGTGCAGCCGCCGCCCCCTCCAAAACTGGACTGGCTGGAAATGGGCCTTTTCCAGAATGCGGACAAGGTGGAGGACGTGCCCACGGCGCTGGTGCTCCACACGGATAACGAGCAGCGCAAACGGATCGACGAGGCGATGGAATCGGTCGGATACCAGGTGATCATGGTCGACTCGGTGGCCGACGCCATGGACGGCATGCGGCTCGTCAACTTTTCCTGCATCGTCTTTCAGGCCGACCTGGAAGGGCCGCTGGAACAGTCCACATTCCACAACTATATGCGCGACCTGCCCATGGCAACGCGGCGCAACATGTTTTACATCCTCATCGGCGACCAGTTCCATACCCTGTACAATCTCGAAGCCCTGGCGCACAGCGCCAATCTCACGATTCACACGAACGACCTGCGGCATCTCGACATCATTCTGCGCACCAGCATTCCGGCCTATGAGGAACTGTTCGGCCTGATGCTCGAAGAACGGGCCGCCTACGGCAAACGCTGAGCGAGCCGCCGCCGCACCCCGCACATCCATCCGCCCCGAGGGGCAGGATCCCGCCGAGAAATACCCTGTTTCAACAGGAAACAGTTGTTTTTCGCAAAGAACTCTGTTAGCTTTACGTTTTTACGCAACAAACGGGGGAGGGCCGCCCTTTTCCTTCTCATCAACCACTTTAGCCACGGCCGTCATCGGTCATCACAGGGAATTCCATGACAAAAAACGGAACTCAACCCGCTTTTGCGGCAGCAGACCCCAACGTTGAAGAAATGAGCTTTGCGGAACTGTTCGAGCAGGAAGACAACAATACGGTCATCAACGTCGGCGAGGTCGCCCTCGGCACCGTCGTCGGACTGAGCAGCGACGCGGCCTTGATCGATGTCGGCGACAAGGCGGAAAGTTATGTCCCGCTCGCCGAATTCCGCCACGAAGACCCGGACCGGGTCGTCAAGATCGGCGACCAATTCGAAGTGTTCATTGAGAAACGAAAAGAAGAAGGCGGCCTGCTGCTTTCCCGCGAAAAGGCCATCGCCATCAAAGTCTGGGAGCAGATTGCCAAGATCCAGGAAGAAGACGGGACCATCGAGGGCCGGATCGACAACCGGGTCAAGGGCGGCATGTCCGTCGATATCGGGGTGCCCGCCTTCCTGCCCTACTCGCAGATCGACCTGCGGCCGGTGAAGGATCTGGACGGGCTTCTCGGCCAGACCTTTGAGTTCAAAATCCTCAAATTCAACCGTAAACGCAACAACGTGGTCATCAGCCGGCGGGCCATCCTGGAGAATCAGCGAACCGCCCTGCGCGAGCAGATGCGCACCTCCCTCGAAGAGGGCCAGATCATTCGGGGCGCCATCACCAATATCACCGATTACGGTCTGTTCATCGATCTGGGCGGCATGGACGGCCTCTGCCATATCACCGACCTCTCCTGGGGCCGGGTTTCGCACCCGTCCAAGCTGTACACCGTTGGCGAGGAAATCGAGGTCAAGATCCTCAAATACGACAAGAACTCCGACCGGGTTTCCCTGGGCGTCAAGCAGCTCAAGACCGATCCGTGGGAACGGGTTCCCTCCCAGTATGCCCCCGGCTCCAGAGGCAAGGGCAAGGTGGTGTCGATTACCGATTACGGCGTGTTCGTCGAGCTGGAAGAAGGCGTCGAGGGCCTGGTGCATATCTCCGAGATGAGCTGGTCGAAAAAACCGCGGCATCCATCCAAGATCGTCACGGTCGGCGAGGAGATCGAGGTGCAGGTGCTCAAGGTCGAAGCCGAAACCAAACGCATCTCGCTGGGCATGAAGCAGTTGCAGCCCAACCCCTGGGATGTGGTCGAGGAGAGCTATCCGGTTGGTTCGGTCATTGAAGGCAAGATCAAAAACATCACCGATTTCGGTATCTTCATCGGCATCGAGGAGGGCATCGACGGCCTGATTCACGTCTCCGACCTCTCCTGGACCGAGCGGATCAAGCATCCGTCCGAGAAGTATTCCAAGGGAGAAACCATTCAGGCGGTGGTGCTCAAGATCGACAAGGAAAACGAGCGCTTCTCGCTGGGCGTCAAGCAACTGGAGCCCGATCCCTGGCAGGCGGCCGCCAGCAACTACCCGATCGGTTCCACCGTCGAGGGCACCATCACCAACGTCACTGACTTCGGCGTCTTCGTCCAACTGGAAGAAGGGATCGAAGGTCTGGTCCATGTGTCCGAAATCTCCAAGGACAAGGTCAAGACGCCGGTCGGCATGTTCAACGTCAACGACACCCTCAAGGCCATGGTCATCAACGTGTCCGCGGATGACCGCAAGATCGGCCTGTCGGTGAAGGCCCTGCAGGAAAAAGAGGAAAACAACGGCGCGGTGCCCGAGGAATATCTGCAAAAGGCGCAAACCACTGCCTCCTCCACCTTCGGCGACCTCCTGAAGGCCGCGGTCGGCGAGGATAGCAACAAATAATATCGAGGTGTTGGATTCGATGCAGGCAAACGGGGTGTTCGTTCCACCCGGCCTTCCGGTTCGGGTGGGACAGGCGCCCTTCACATTCATCTTTCCGCGTTCGGTCAGGTCATAATCCGACTCCGCGCGGCTGGTTCATAAAGGATACATCATGCTCAAGCGTGAATTGATCAATCAGGTTTCCGAACAACTTGGCGACTACTATAAGCAGGACATAGCACAGGCTGTGGACATCATTCTCGAAGAGATATCCCAGGCCCTGGCCGAAGAGCGGCGGGTGGAAATCCGGGGGTTCGGCAGCTTTTCCGTGCGGACCCGCAAACCGCGGACCACGAAGAATCCGAAGACCGGCAAAATGATGAACAT
This sequence comes from Pseudomonadota bacterium, assembly GCA_009782165.1. Classification (GTDB taxonomy): domain Bacteria; phylum Desulfobacterota; class Desulfobulbia; order Desulfobulbales; family Desulfobulbaceae; genus Desulfobulbus. The sequence goes on from WQUH01000224.1 coordinate 5,098, forward strand.
CCCGGCGCGCAAAACGCTCCATTTCACCATGAGCAAGTCGCTGAAAGAAGTGCTGATCGACGAAGAAACGGACTAGTTCAGTCCGCAACACAGAAGAGAGACCGAATCACCCGCCTTACCGGGGTTCGGTCTTTTTTATTTTCCGCTCCATGCGGGGACGCGGCCTAGACGAACGGGTCGATGTTCCCCTTGCCGACGCGGAGGACTTCGGGTTGTTCGGAGAGCAGCGAAATGACCGTGGATGGCGCCGGCACGATCTCGCCGCCATCGATAATCAGGTCCACCTGTCGGCCGAACAGGCGATCGACCTCGTAGCAGGTGCACACGGGTTCTTCGCCCTCTCCGAGGGAGGCGGTGGTGTTGAGCAGGGGATTGGCCAGGGCCTCGAGCAGCGCCAGGCAGATCGGATGATCGGGTACCCGGATGCCCACGGTTTTCTGCCGGGTCAGCATGATTTTGGGGACCAGCTTGGTGCCGGAGAGCACAAAGGTATACGGGCCGGGAAGATTCTTCCGCATCAGCCGGTAGGCGGTGTTGCCGACATGACCATACTGGCTGATATTGGTCAGGGAGGCGCACATGAAGCTGAAGGGCTTGTCCTTGGGCCGCCGCTTGATCTGGTGGACCAGCTTGACCGCCTTCTGGTTGAAAATATCGCAGCCGATGCCGTACATGGTGTCGGTGGGATAGCAGATCACGCCGCCGTGCCGGAGGATCTCCACAGCCTGCTCGATCAGCCGGGCCTGTGGATTGGAAGGATTGATCGCAACAATTCTCGCCATAGGAAACCAGACAAGGTAAGGGACGAGGCGACACGGGGTGTCGGCCGGCACTCGGCGCGGGCCGACACGGCGCGCCGCCGGGAAAGCAGACTATACAAGCAGGAAACTCCGGAAAAATCCAGCACTTTCTCCGTACCATGCCCTGGAAGGATGCGCGGTGCGGCGCGATCCCGCCCTGCGTCGGCCGGAGCCATCCGGCCCCGCACGGCCCGCCGGCTTCCTGTTTGCCAGAACATGCCGCCGCATGGCAGCGGTGGGCCGATCACCGCAACCACAGGCAATGGAAGCAGAAATCATCCAACAGTGTTGCGCTCCTTACGCCCTGCCGCGCAACCATGAACAGCGCCGGTGTACCGCAACGGGACAGTCCGAGGAACAGGCTGCCCGGTTTTCACTCCAGTCGACAAGGAGACCCTATGTTTCAGCAAAACATCCCCCTGGCCCTCACCTTTGACGATATCCTCCTGGTGCCCGGCCCCTCCGAGGTGCTGCCGTCGGAGGTATCGCTCCGCACCCGGCTCACCGACACCATCGATCTGCAGGCGCCGCTGCTCAGCGCCGCCATGGACACGGTCACCGAGCACCAGACCGCCATTGCCATGGCCCGTGAAGGCGGCATCGGCATCATCCACAAGAACATGAGCATCAAACGCCAGGCCAAGGAGGTGGAGTGGGTGAAGAAGTCGGAGTCCGGCATGATCGCCGACCCGATCACGGTCACCCCGCATCAGAGTGTGGCCGAGGTGCAGCAGATCATGCGCACCTACCGCATTTCCGGCCTGCCGGTGATCGATAACGGCAAGCTGGTGGGCATTGTCACCAACCGCGACCTCCGCTTCGTTTCCGATGACGGCCTGCGGGTCAACGACGTGATGACCAGCAAAAACCTGGTGACCGCGCCGGTCGGGATCGACCTGCCCCACTGCAAGGCCCTGCTGCACGAGCACCGGATCGAAAAACTGCTGATCGTCGACGACTTCGGCCAACTCAAGGGCTTGATCACCATCAAGGACATCGAGAAGATCAAGCAGTATCCCGACGCGGCCAAGGATTCCATGGGCCGGCTGCTGGCCGGCGCCGCCCTCGGGGTGGGACCGGACCTCCTGCCCCGCACCGAGGCCCTGGCCAATGCCAAGGTCGACGTGGTGGTGCTCGATTCGGCCCATGGCCATTCCGCCGGCATCCTGCACTCCCTGCGGGAGATCAAGGCCCATTTCCCCGACCTGCCGGTCATTGCCGGCAACGTGGCCACCGGCGAGGCCACCGAGGCCCTGATCGCGGCCGGGGCCAACGGGGTCAAGGTCGGCGTCGGGCCGGGTTCCATCTGCACCACCCGGATCGTGGCCGGGGTCGGCGTACCCCAGTTGACCGCGCTGCGCAACTGCGTCGAGGTCGCCTCCAGGCACGGCATCCCGGTGATCGCCGACGGCGGCATCAAATTTTCAGGCGACATCTGCAAGGCCATCGGCATCGGCGCCCACTCGGTGATGATCGGTTCGCTCTTTGCCGGGACCGATGAAACTCCAGGGGACACCTTCCTCTATCAGGGACGGAAGTACAAAGGCTATCGGGGCATGGGCTCCATCGGCGCCATGAAGGACGGCTCCGGCGACCGCTATTTCCAGGACAGCCAGAGCAGCAAGCTGGTGCCCGAAGGCATTGAAGGCAAGGTGCCCTATCGCGGCCCGATTGCGGAGATGATCTACCAACTGCTCGGCGGTCTGCGCTCGGGCATGGGCTACACCGGCGCCGCCACCATCGAGGAACTGCACCAGAAGGCCCGCTTTGTCCAGATCTCCTCGGCAGGTCTGCGCGAGTCGCATGTGCACGATGTCATCATCACCAAAGAGGCCCCGAACTATCGGACCGAAGGGCTATAATCCCCCGTTTCCCGCCCTCAACCCCACAAAGGCAAGCCATGTCCATCCATCCGCAAAAAATCGTCATCCTCGATTTCGGCTCGCAGACCACCCAGTTGATCGCCCGCCGCATCCGCGAACAGAAGGTCTACAGCGAGATCCATCCCTACACCCTGCCCCTCGACAAACTGGCGGCCATGCACCCCACCGGGATCGTGCTGTCGGGCGGACCGGCCAGCGTCTACGACCACGACGCCCCGATCAGCGACCCCGGCATCTACGGCCTCGGCGTGCCGGTGCTGGGCATCTGCTACGGCGCCCAACTGATGACGACCCAACTGGGCGGACGGGTGGAACGGGCCGAGAAGCGAGAATTCGGCGAGGCGCAGCTCCAGGTCGAACACGCCGGCGGCCTGTTCGCCGGGATGGCAACGGCGCCGACCGCCTACCAGGTCTGGATGAGTCACGGCGACCGCATCGAAACGCTGGCGCCGGGCTTTGCGGTCTCGGCCGCCAGCGCCCATTCGCCCTGCGCGGCCATCCGCCATGCGGAAAAGCCCCTGGTCGGCGTCCAGTTCCATCCCGAGGTCGCCCACACCCTGATCGGCGCCGAGGTGCTGCGCAACTTCATCTTCGGCCTCTGCGGTTGCCGGCCCGACTGGACCATCCAATCCTTCATCGACGCGACCGTGGCCGAGATCCGGACCAGGGTCGGCAGCGACCGGGTGATCTGCGCCCTGTCCGGCGGCGTGGATTCCTCGGTGACCGCGGCCCTGGTCCACCGGGCCATCGGCGACCAGTTGACCTGCATCTACGTCAACACCGGCCTGATGCGGACCGGAGAATCGGAAAGCGTGCTCCGCTTCTTCCGCGAAAAGACCCGGCTTACGGTCATCGATGTCGATGCGTCCGAGCATTTCCTGACCGTCCTGGCCGGGATCAAGGATCCCGAAGAAAAACGCAAGCGGATCGGCTACAGCTTCATCGAGATCTTCGAGGCCGAGGCGAAAAAACTGGGGCAGGTCCGTTACCTGGCCCAGGGAACCCTGTATCCGGACGTGATCGAATCGGTGGTGTTCCGCGGCAAGGCGCCGATCAAATCGCACCACAACGTCGGCGGCCTGCCCGAACGGATGCGGTTGGATCTCATCGAGCCCCTGCGCGAGCTGTTCAAGGACGAGGTGCGCGAGCTGGGCCTGGAGTTGGGCATGCCCGAGGAGGCCATCCACCGGCAGCCCTTCCCGGGGCCGGGCCTGGGCATCCGCATTTTGAGCGACGTCACGGCCGAGCGGCTGGCCATCCTGCGCCAGGCCGACGTGATCGTGCTGGAGGAGATGAAGGCCGCCGGCTGGTACCGCCAGGTCTGGCAGTCCTTTGCCGTGCTCCTGCCCATCCAGACCGTGGGCGTCATGGGCGACAGCCGCACCTACGAACACGTCATCGCCCTGCGCTGCGTGGACAGCAAAGACGCCATGACCGCCGACTGGACCCGCCTGCCCTATGAACTGCTGGGCCGCATCTCCAACCGGATCATCAACGAGGTGCGCGGCGTCAACCGGGTGGTCTACGACATCTCCTCCAAACCGCCGGCGACCATTGAATGGGAATGACGGGACGGCTGATTCTCTTTCTTACAAACTGATCACCGCCGCGTCGCAGGCAAGTCTGATCAGTTCGAAGGCGGTGCCCATGCGGGCGCCTTCAATCAGATCGCTCTCCTCGATGCCGCGCGCCTTGGCGCAGGGCGTGCAGGCCAGCACCGGCACCGCATTGGCCTGCAGATAGGTCATCAGGTCATCGGCGATGTCGCCGGTGGCGGCGCGGAGATGGTCGAGCAGCCCCTTCTTGGCCAGGTACACCGCCTCGTCAAGGAGAAACAGGGTGACGTTTTTCCCCTCTTTATGAGCGACGGTTGCCAGGTGAATGGCCCTGGTGGCGCGATTCGGGTTGTCGGTCCCGCAGGCGACGGTGATAACGACATTGTTGGTCATGGTCATCTCCCTGGTTGAGGTGAGCCTTGCCCCG
>WQUH01000225.1 GCA_009782165.1 Pseudomonadota bacterium
GGCGAACATTGCCGGGTGATGGTCCGTACCTTTGTCGACCGCAACCAACCGGCGGTCCCGACCATATCCGGGATATTTCCGGCAGCCGACTGGCACGAGCGCGAGACCTTCGACTTCTACGGCATCCATTTTCAGGGGCACCCAAACCTGATTCGTATCCTTCTTCCGGAGGATGCCGATTTCCACCCCCTTCGCAAGGACTATATGCCATGAACGTCCCTGTTCATCTGCGGCATGATGAGACCTTTGTCCTCAACCTCGGGCCGCAGCACCCTGCCACCCACGGCGTCCTCCGGGTCAAGCTCACCATGGACGGCGAGTACATCGTCAAGGCGGAGCCGGTCCTGGGCTACATCCACCGCATGCACGAAAAACTGGCCGAAGGCGGCACCTTTGCCCAATTCATGCCCAATACCGCCCGGATGGACTATCTGCACGCCCTGGCGTTCAACCACGGCTGGGCCCTGGTGGTGGAGAAGGCCGCCGGCATCGAGGTGCCCGAGCGGGCCGAATACATCCGGGTCATCACCGTCGAACTCAACCGCATCGCCAGCCACCTGCTGTGGTGGGCGGCCTTTCTGCTCGATCTGGGCGGTTTCACCCCCTTGCTCTACGCCTTTGACGACCGCGAGCAGATCATCGATCTGCTCGAACGCATCACCGGTTCCCGCCTGACCTATTGCTACATGCGTTTCGGCGGCGTCTATAACGACATCGACGAGGAATTCATCGCGGGCACCCGCGCCTGCATCAAGCGGATCCGCGGCCGGTTGCCCCGCCTCTACCACGATCTGGTCACCCATAACATCATCCTGATCAAGCGGATCAAGGACATCGGGTTCATCACCGCCGAACAGTGCCGCCGTTACGGCGCCACCGGGCCGGTGGCCCGCGGTTCCGGCATCAGCTACGACATCCGCAAGAACGAGCCCTATTCGGTCTACCCGGAATTCGATTTCGACGTGCCGGTCTTCGACGAGGGCGATTCCATGGCCCGCTACATGGTGCGCATGCATGAAATCGAGCAGTCGATGCGGATCATCGAGCAGGCCCTGGACAAACTCCCCGACGGACCGGTGATGGGCAAGGCCCCCAAGGTGCTGAAACCCGAGGCCGGCTACTATTATTCCGCGGTGGAGACCGCCCGGGGTTCGCTCGGGTACCGATTGGTCTGCAACGGCGACAAGAACCCCTACAAACTCAAGCTGCGGTCGCCGACCTTTTCCAACTTGAGCCTGTTCGGCGAGGTGGCCGAAGGCATGTTGCTGGCCGATGCCCTGGCCTTCATGGGCAGCCTGGATCTGGTCATCCCCGAAATCGATCGCTGACCGGGAGAGGAGACGATGGAAACAAGTATATGGCGAGCCCTGTTGTATCTGGTGGGGCTTTTGGCCTTTGCCGGCGTCAACGCCGCCTGGCTCGGCTGGTGCGAGCGCAAGGGCGCGGCCCGCATCCAGCGGCGCATCGGGCCCTGCGAGGCCGGATTCGCCGGTCTGCTCCAGCCCATAGCAGACGGGATCAAACTGATGAGCAAGCAGTTGCTGGTTCCCCAGGGCGTGGATGGTATCATCTTCCGGGTGGCGCCGATTTTGATGATGATCCCGGCCATCACCTCCATGGTGGCGATTCCGTTTTCGGAGAATATCGGCGCCCGGAACCTTGAACTCTCGGTGCTGCTCCTCTTCGCTTTGGCCTCGCTCGGCATGATCGCCATCCTGCTCGGCGGTTGGGCTTCGGGCAACAAGTACGCCATCATCTCCGCGGCCCGTTCGGTCTCCCAGAATCTGGCCTATGAGATCCCCATGCTGCTCACGGTGATCACCGTGGTGCTGATGTCCGGGTCGTTGAACCTGCACGATATCGCCATAAGTCAGCAGGGCGGATTCTGGCACTGGAATATCTTCCGCGTGGAAAACGGGCACTTCCTGACCATGTGGATCTCGTTCATCATCTTCTTCATCTGTTCGGTGGCGGAAACCAACCGTGCCCCCTTCGACATGGCCGAGGCCGAGAGCGAACTGGTGGCCGGGTTCATGACCGAATACGGCTCCATGGGCTTTGGCCTGTTCATGATGGGCGAGTATCTCAATATCGTGGTCGGCGCCTGCCTGACCGCGACCCTCTTTCTCGGCGGCTGGGACTGCCCCTTCGGCCTGACCCCGGGCATCTGGTGGTTTCTGCTCAAGATTTACGTCCTGATCTTTACCTTCATCTGGATCCGCTGGACCTATCCGCGGACCCAGATTTATCGGCTGCTCAACCTTTCCTGGAAAATACTGATTCCGTTTTCCCTGGCCAATCTCATGGTAACGGCAGCCCTCATCAAGGTGTTTTGAGTATGAGCGGGTATTGGAGCGATATCGTGACCGGCGGCAAGAGCCTGGTGACCGGCCTGGCCATCACCGCCCGCGAGTTTTTCCGGCCGGTGGTGACCGAGCAGTACCCGTGGGAAGTACCGACCATGACGCCGCTGTTCCGGGGACATACCGAACTGATCGGCAACGAGGAGACCGGCGAGCCCAACTGCGTGGTCTGCGGCATGTGTCAGCGGGCCTGTCCGTCGGGATGCATCAGCCTGGACGGCAAGAAGAACGAAAGCGGCAAGGGCAAGGTGCTGACCCGTTATATCCTCGATTTTACGAAGTGCAGCCTCTGCGGCTCCTGCGTGGAGAGCTGCAACTTCAATGCCCTGCGGTTTTCCCGGGAATACAACCTGGCCAGTTTCGACAAGAATGATTTCATCATGGATCTCATGCACCGGCTGGAGGAACAGAACAGATGCAAGCGCTAGTCTGTCAGCCGACAGTCGCTCCGGCCCTTTTTTCCGCCGAGGGCATGGTCGGGGTTATTTTTCTCCTCACGGTGGCCCTGGTTGTGGCCGGCGCGACAATCGCGGTCAGCGCCCGGCGGCTGGTCCGCGCCGTTGCCGGCCTGGCCGTCTGTTTCACCGGGCTGGCCGGGGTCTACTATTTTCTGCTCAGCCCCTTCCTGGCCATGATGCAACTGCTCATCTACGTCGGCGCGGTTGCCATCCTGATCGCCTTCGGCATCATGATGGTCACGCCAGATGAGCCACAAACAGTGGGCATGAAGCGCCGCACCGCTCTGGTGGGGCCGCTGGCCTTCAGCGTCGCCGCCCTGATTTTCGCCGCCCTGAGCGTGCTCGGGCTGAAAACCGAGTGGCAGGTCTTTCCCAGACAGGGGGCCTCTGACATCAAGGCTGTGGGACTGTCGTTGCTGACCACCTACGGCTTTGTCTTCGAACTCATTTCCATCGTCCTGCTGATGGCCATCATCGGCGCTTTGGTGCTTGCGCGGAGAGGGAGAAACTAACCGATGCATCTCTTGAATCTCTACAACTGTCTGCCGACCTACCTGGTGATCGGCGCGTTGCTGTTCGCCTTCGGGGTCTACGGCATGGTGTCCCACCGCACGGTGATCGGCATGTTGATCTCCTCGGAATTCATTCTGGCCGCGGCCTCCACCAACTTCATGGCCTTCAACCGTTTTCTGGCCCCCGACCCGGCGGTCGGGCAGATCTTCACCCTGTTCATCATGGCCATTGCCGCTGCCGAGGCCACCATCGCCGTCAGCATCATGATCGCGGTCTACAGAAACTACAAGTC
>WQUH01000226.1 GCA_009782165.1 Pseudomonadota bacterium
CGCCGCGATCCAAGCCGCCCGCCGCGAGCGCCTGGTCATGTCGGTGACGCCGCCCATGAAGCGGAACATGATGGCGTTATCGTTGATCGAACCGCCGATAAAGGCATCGACGACACTGAAATGATAACCCAGGCGCAGATGCAGGTTGAGATATTCCTCAGAAAGCACGGCGAGATTGCGGCCCATGCGCTTGGGGTCGGACTGGCCGGGCGGCAGCGTGCGGGTGACGCTGGACATAAAGCTGCCCATATCGACGTTGACGGCGCGGGTCTCCCACATGCCCGTGTCGCACAGTCCGGAGAGCATGATCTTAAGCGGCAGGCAGCGGACATCCTCCTCCGGCACCTCCTGGCCGGCTTCAGGATTGAGACCACCTTCCAGGTCGATGACGGTCAGCCCCAGCGGCACCCTGGTAATCAGTTTGCGCGGGGCGCTCTCCTTGATTTCCTGGTGCGCTTCCGAGAGTTCGACCAGCTTATCCACGGCCCGCTGGTGTACATAACGGACGATGTCGTGCAGCGTTTTGGCGTTTTCCGGGCGAAAGGAGTCATCTTTCGGGTCGATGAGCGTCAGCGGCGCTATGTGCCTGAGTACCCGTTTCAGGGTGCGGTACTCGCGGGTTTCCTCAAACAGGTCCTCGCGCGTCAGTTCATAGCGGCACAGCGACGCCACCTCGCCATCGTAGACCGTGATCTGGGCCACGTCGAGGGTAATGATTTGTCCCTCGCGCAAAAGCTTGGTGGCGTTGCCGGTGCCGATGAGGGTCGGCACGCGCAGTTCGCGGGCAATGGTGGCCATATGCCCGGTCGCCGAGCCGACATCGGTGATAATGCCCTTGCATTTGGGCATGATCTTGGCAAAGCGGGGAGAGGTATGATGGGTGACGAGAATGGCTCCGTAGGGGAAGTCGGAGAGGTCGCCGCCTTCCTCGAGCAGACGCACGGGACCGGAGGCGACGCCCTCCATGGCCGGGATGCCGCTGCCGGAAAAAATGACCGGGGCATCATCGGGCGCCTGGCCGGTGTCCTCGTCAAAAGCGCGCGAGGTGGGCTTGATCGAAAGCGGTCTGGCCTGAAGCAGGGTCAGCTTGCCATCCTGGCTGTACGCCCACTCCACGTCCAAAGGGCGTTTGAAAAAACGCTCGAGGTTCATGGCCGTCTCGCAAAGCGCCGTCACCTGCGCCGGGGTCAGCGAAGGCGCTTCCCGTAGTTCTTCCGGCACATCCTCGGTGCGCGTGCCGCCGTTCGCATCCAGAACCAGCCGCGTGTCTTTGGCGCAAATATCCGCCGAAACAGCCGTAAAAGGCGCGTCGCGCCTGGTGACAAAGGTATCGGTCTCGGCGACGCCGTCGACGATGGGTTTGCCCAGCCCCCAGGCCGAGCTTATCACCATGGACTGATCGGACTCTTTCAGCGGCACATAGGTATAGAGACCGCCGCTGACGTAGGCATCCACCATGCGCATGACCCCGACCGCCATGGCCGGCTCCTCGTCACATTGGCCGCGATGGATGCGGTAGCGCAGGGCTTCCTCACAAAAGAGGCTGGCCAGCACCCGGCGGTAAGCGGGGATGATGTTTTTCGGGGTGACACCAAGCACCGACTCGTACATGCCGGCAAAACTCGACTCGCCATCCTCGCCCCAGGCGCTGGAGCGCACGGCCAAAAACGGGCTGCCGTCATCCTCCGCAAGCTTGCGCGCCGCCTGGACAATGGCCTTTTCAAGCTGTTTGGGCAGGGGCATGGCCAGAACGGCTTTCTGAAGCGCGCGGGCGACTTCCCCGACGCTTGCTCCTTTGGCCGCGCTCAGGTTGTCGCCAAGCAGCCATTTGGTGGCATCGGTTTCCTCCACCCCAGCTTCTCCGGTGCTGACGCCCGCTCCTTTGGTCGCGCACAAGGCCGTCATGATCTCGGCCACGCGATTTCTCAGACCGGCGCGCTCCATGGCGTCAAAATACGCCCCGGTTGTGACCACAAACCCTTCCGGCGTGACGTAGCCCAAAATGTTACGGATATCACCGACCGACGCCATCTTGTTGCCGCCCTCATCAGCCAGGTCGTGGGTCAGTTCACCCATCGGCAGGATATGGTCGGAACGGGAAAGAACCCGGCGGCCGGCCAGCTCTTCCCCGATCTGATGCTGCACGCGCTCAAGGGCTGTGAACAGAGACACGTTCTTTTCTTGACACAGAACGCTCAAATCCGAGACGAGTTTGAAGACGTGGTCGCCGAGCTTTTCGCAGGATTCTGTCAGATACCGCTGATCGAAGATATACTCCCCCCCCAGCTTGTCGCCCATGTCGGCCATGATCTCAAGGATCTGGTTATTGCGCTCAAGAATGCTCTTGAATTTCTTGAAGAGCGCGGCAAAGGGCACCGGTGGCGCCTTGCGCCACCAGAAGAGAATATCTTTCAAGGCCATGAGTAGTTAGTGAGCTCCCCCTTTACCCCTGAAAATCATGCCGACGGCAAAACCCGCGAGAATAGCGATGGCCGCGGCGAAAATGCCATACCACAAACTGTGCTCGAAGGCCAGCTTGGCCATAAAAGCCGGCACGCCCACCAGTTGCGCGGTAATGTGCTTAACCTCCTGGGCCACGATCTGGCCATCCTTTATGGCAAAGACCTCAACCGAGTAATCGCCGTGGGAAAGGCGGGACGGCACGCCGATATTGGCGCTGAAGGCCTGGCGGCCGTCCTTGGCCACTTCGAGCCGCACCGCGCCCGCGTCCTCACGGTAAAGCCCTTCACTCTTTTTTAGCTTGAGCAGTTCGGGCAAGAGCATATGGCGGTCGGCGGAAGCGGGTTCGATAACAACCGATTCGGCGACGCCGGCAAGGCCAAGCTGTGCCCCCGCCTGGCCAAGCTCGGCCAGCGGCGCCGACGACTCGACCAGACAGACAGCGGCCAGGTTCGAAAAGTGCAGCGTGTCTTTGTTCATCCACAGAAGCCCCATGGCCTTGCCCTTCAGCTTCATGGCCTGTTCACCGACATGGCCGATAAAGCGCACGAGTACCTGGGAACCTTCCGGGACCGAGCCGGTAACCGGGACGGAGGCGCCATTATAGAAAAGATTCATATCTATGGTCGCCCGCCCCACCGTCAACTCGATATCGGCGGCTTTGGCCTCAGCCGCTACCGCAAAGAGGGCGGCAACTAACAAAATCAGAATACGTTTCATGGTTAGTGCCCTCCCGCATAGGCCAGCAAAACATCCGGCGTGACAAGTAATTGATAAAGTATTTTCAGCATGACCAGTAAAACAAGCGATGCCAGAAGGATTTTCAACTGCTCGCCGTTCAGCTTCTTACCAACCTTGACGCCGACCTGCGCGCCGAGGGAAGAACCGATCAACAGCAGCAGGGCCAGCGTGAAGTCGACGGTGTGGTTGGAAACCGCCTGCATGATGGTGACGCTGATGCAGGTGAAGAGCATCTGAAAAAGCCCGGTGCCCGCCACCACGTGCATGGGCATACGCAGGAGGTACACCATGACCGGCACCATGATGAAGCCGCCGCCGACGCCCATGACCGCCGAAAGGATACCGACAAAAACACCCAGCACCAGCGGCATGACCGGCGACATGCGGACGCCTGAGCGG
>WQUH01000227.1 GCA_009782165.1 Pseudomonadota bacterium
CAGGCGGCCGCGCCAGGCGCCCTGGCCCCTGGGGAAGGAAAAGATCAGGTGGTCGCGGCGCACCACTGCCCGCAAGCCTTGGCTGAGGTGGAGTTCGCTGCCTGTCCGGCCGGTGTCGGCGGCCTTGACGAGGGCGACGATCTGCTGGTAGCGGGCGGGGACGCCAAGCTCCCAGAGCAGCCGTTCGAGCAGGCGGCGGCGCAGGGCCGGATGCAGGCGGCGGAAGGAGGCCCGGTCGAGGCGGCAGGCGGGAGGCTCGCCGGAATCCGATGGCGCGAAGGCCACCACCGCCTCCCACTGCGCGGCGAGCAGCGAGGCGAGCAGATCCTCGTCCTCGGCGAGATTGGCCGCGGTCTTGAGCAGGGCGGCGCGGATGCCCGGATCGTATTCCGACTCCAGGAGCGGCAGGAGATCGAGCCGGATGCGGTTGCGGAGAAAACGGCGATCCTCGTTGCTCGAATCAAGGCACGAGTCGATTCCCCTGTCCGTCAGATAGCACAGCACTTCCCATTTGCGGACACCGAGCAGCGGCCGGATCAGATGGCCCGACCGGGGCCGCATCCCGGCCAGGGCCTTGCCGCCGCCGCCCCGGAACAGGCGCAGCACCACCTCCTCCGCCTGGTCGTCGGCGGTATGCGCCACGGCCAGCAGATCGGCCGACCATTGCCCGGCCAGTTCCGCCAAGGCATGGTAGCGCGCCTCCCTGGCCGCATGCTCCGGGGAGCGCCCGCCCGCGGCGGCGCGGACATCCACCGCCAGGCGCGCGCACTCGATGCCGAGGCGGCTTGCGGCCTCGCGCACGCAGGCCCATTCGGCAGGCGTTTCGCCGGGCCGCAGGCCGTGATCGATGTACGCGGCCTTCAGCGTGCAGCGCAGCACATCCCGCAGGGCGGCCAGCACATGGAGCAGGGCCATGGAATCGGGGCCGCCGGACACCCCGACCAGCAGACGGCTGCCAGCCGCCGGCAGTCCCTCCCGGACCATGTCTTGCCAAATCCGATATTCAAATGGGTGCAGCACTGTGTTTTTCCGTAACCGGTCGTGCATGCCGCCTCGCGTATCCCGCGCCGGAACGGGCCGATCAGGCCGGGCGGGCGAGTTGGGCCAGCAGCCGTTCGTGGATCCCGTCGAACCCGCCGTTGGAGAGAATGACCACCACGTCGCCGCTGCGGCAGATTGTGTTCAATTCGGCCAGAATGGCCTCGGTGTCGGCAAAGGATCGGGCCGCGATCCCCTGCCGCCGCAGGTCGGCGGCCAGCCGGACCGAGGAAAACTGCTCGGCCATCGGCAGTCCGTCGAGCGGCACATGCTCGCGGACCAGCACCAGGTCGGCGCTGGCGAAAACCTGGGTGTATTCCTCCTGAAACACGGCCCGGCGGCTGGAGTTGGTCCGCGGCTCGAACACGGCGATCAACCGGTTGTGCGGCCAGGCCAACCGCAGGGCGTGCAGGGTCTCGCGGACCGCGGTGGGATGGTGGGCGAAATCGTCGATCACGGTGATGCCCCGGACCACGCCGCGAACCTGCTGCCGCCGCTTCACCCCCTCAAAGGCGGCCAGGCCGGCCACGATGGCGTCGAAGGCAAAGCCGAGATGGTGCAGCAGGGCGATCACCGCCAAGGCGTTGAGTCCGTTGTGCCGCCCCGGCATGGGCAGGGTGCAGCGGCCCATCGCTTTGCCCCGGTACGCCGCCGAGAACTGGATGGACAAACCCTGGGCTTGCAGATCGGTCATTTGCCATGCGCAACCCGCGCCGCTGCCGTAACCGATCACCGGACACCGGGCAGCCCCGGCCAGTTCGGCCGCCACCGGGTCGTCCATGCAGACCGCCAGAACGCCGTCGGGCGGGATGCGGCCGATGAATTCGGCAAAGGCGGCCTTGATCGCCGCCAGATCGGCAAAAATATCGGCATGATCGAATTCCACCGAGGTGAGAATGGCGCCGAACGGACGGTAATGCTGGAATTTCGAGACCTTGTTGAAGAAGGCGGTGTCGTATTCGTCGCCCTCGACCACAAAAAACGGGCCGCTGCCCACCCGGGCATTGCGGCCGAAGGCCTCGACCAGACCGCCGATCATGCAGCCCGGATCCACGCCGAGGCGGTAGAGCGTGGTGGCCAGCAGCGATGAGGTTGTGGTTTTGCCGTGGGTGCCGGCCACCACCAGGGAGCGTTTGTCGGTCAGGAAAAAATGGCCCACGGCCTGGGGCATCGACAGGTACGGCAAACCAAGCCGGGCCAGCTCCACGGCCTCGGGGTTGGTGATGCGCACGACATTGCCGACGATCACCAGATCGGGCCGCGCCGCAAGGTTGGCGGCCGCGTATCCGCCCTGCGCCTCGATGCCCAGGCCGGCAAGGAAGTCGGACATCGGCGGATAGACATGCTGGTCCGAGCCGGTCACCGTGTAGCCCTGTTCCTGGAGCATGGCGGCCAGGGCGGCCATGCCGGTGCCGCAGATGCCGATCAGATGGATGTGGCGGGGATGGTCCGGCGCATGGTTCAGGGCCGGATCAAGCAGCCCCCCGCTCATTGGGAACGCACCGTCCGTTGGATGGCCTTGTACACCTGGTCAAAGGTTTCGGCAAACGATGCGGGCGTCAACCGGCCCACCTCGATGAATTTGACCACGATTTCCTTGGCCACCTTGAACATGGCCTCGTCGGTCACTTCCTGCCGGCCGGATCGCCTGCTGTGCTCCTCTTCACCCATCGTTCCACCTTTCAGGTTTGCGGCAATAGATAAAAAAAACCCCTGTTACAGGAAGAAGGCCAATTCTATACCAAGTGTAACAGGGGCAACCGTCCTCGCGCGGAAAAAACCTCGTCAGCCCTCTCCGGAAGGGTATGGTTTGTTTGTGGGTCTGTCCGCGTGCATGGCGTACGCCTGTTGCGCCCGCACGGGTCAGTTCTTTTCCAGCTTCCGGTAATCGATGGCCTCGCCGTAGGCCAGGAGATCTTCCTTGGCCGCCGGCCGCCCCTTGATGGTGACCACAAAGCGGGATGCCACCACGATGTAGAGTTCGCCGCTCTTTTTGCCGGCGTCGTACTTGAGGATCGACCGCTGCCCTTTCAGCATTTCGAGCTTGCCCCCGCCGGCGCCGGCAAACATGGGGTTGTTGACCATCATCAGCACCGACTGCAACACCGGCGAATCGGAGACAATCTCCACGCTGACATTGGCCGAACCCTTCTTGTAATCGCGGCTGACCGTGACCCCGCCGCCGATGATCGCCGCCCCCAGCGCCTGGGCGCTGGCCTCCTTCCCTTCCCAGCCGGACAGCGGCTCGGGCAGGAGGGCCTTCATGCGCTCGCTTTTCTGCTGCCGGACCAACTGGGCCGCATAATCGAGATTGGAGGCCGCGCCGGTGTAATCGCCGCTCTCGTACTGCCGGGTCGCTTCCCTGATGGTGCTCAGGACAGTATCTTCAGCCCGCAACGGCTGTGCGCAGACAACCAGGGCCAGGACAACAACGATCCGCATCAGCATGGGTTTGGGCATGGGTCGGCTCACCGGTGGGGGCAGAAAATCAGGTCTGCGCAGTGATACCAAGAGGGGGTGCGGGTGTCAAGCACAGACCGGCCGCCCTACGGATAAAA
>WQUH01000228.1 GCA_009782165.1 Pseudomonadota bacterium
TCGCATCGTAGACCAGCGGAATGGTCTTTTTCATCGGCGCGAAAACCTGATTGCCCTGCGGCTCGTCGTTCTTGATGAAATCGCCGCCGAGCCAGAATTCGTAGGCGGCCCTGGCGAAGGGCTCCGGGCGCAGACCCAGTTTCGGCTTGATGATGGTGCCGGCGATGTAGCCGCCATCCTTGATCGGGCGGCCCAGAATGCGCCACAGGTCGGAAATGTCCTTGGCCGGGCCGTCGAACAGCTCGATGCCGCGGCGCGGCACGTAGAAGTCGATCATCTTGGCGTATTCGATGTCGCCCATGCCCTGATTGTTGCCGATGGTGAGCGTCAGGAACGAGACGATCATCATGCGGCCGTCAATGACGTTGCGGTCGAAGAGATCGAGCGGATAGGCGATGCGCATATCCTCGGCGGCCTCGTCGATGTAATAGACCAGCGCATCGACGCCCCTGGTGAAATCATCGGTGGTGCTGATCTCGACGTTGGTGCCGGTGGACGATTCGGCGGCGAAGTGGGCGGCGGCGGAAAGATAACCGTAACCGGCCTTCGGCTTCATCTTGTACGCGCAGAGGATATGCTTGCCGCCGGCGATGAGGTCGGCTTCCTTGAGATCCAGGGCGGCGTAGCGGTTCGACTGATCCATGTTGCTCTCCTTGTGTCGTGTTCATCGAAATGTAGGGGGTTCACTGTATCCCCGAAAACCCATAACGTAAAGCAGTAAATGTTTCAATTATGTTGGCAATAAATATAAGATGTTGATAATAGTTGGATCATTCCGCCGGTAGACAAGAAAGAACCGTATGTCTGAGCGAGTCGTAATCGGTGGGAGCGTTCGTGAGCAACAAGGCGCTGCTCAACAAACCGCGGCCCTGAAGACGCTGGGCATGAAGACGCTGTACATATTGTCGCGGTCAAAGTTTAAACTATTTTTATATGAACGATCTCTCCGGTAAAACCTTGAATTTTGCCGTGCCATCGGGTAGCGTTGGCTCGATTTTTTTAACCTTGCCCCTTCCTTGCAGGCACCTACGTGACAGACACTTCCCCGCAGCCCAGAAAGTCCGCCATCCGGGAGAACACCGAGGCGATTGTCGTTGCCCTCCTGGCAGCCCTGTTCATCCGCACCTTCATCGTCCAGGCCTTTAAAATCCCTTCCGGTTCGATGCTGCCCACCCTGCAGATCGGCGATCATCTCCTGGTGAACAAGTTCATCTACGGCATCAAGATGCCCTTCACCGGCGCGACCCTGATCCCGATCACCGAGCCGAAACCCAACGATATCATCGTGTTCGAGTATCCCAAGGATCCGGAACTCGATTACATCAAACGGGTGATCGCGGTAGCAGGCGATATTGTCGAAATCCGCGACAAAAAAATCTTCATCAACGGCAAGCCGTTCGATGACCGCCACGGGGTCTTCAAGGATCCGACCATCCATCCGGCCGCGCTCGACCCGCGGGACAATTTCGGGCCGGTGACCGTGCCGGCGAACAAGATTTTCGCCATGGGCGACAACCGCGACAACTCCGCTGACGGCCGGTTCTGGGGTTTTGTCGATCTCAAGGCCATTCGGGGCAAGGCCTGGGCCATCTATTGGTCCTGGGACATCCAGACCCCTTTTTTCTCCCTGGAGCGGCTGCGGTCGATCCGCTGGAACCGGATCGCCGATACCGTTCACTGACCCGCGGAGACAGCATGGCATCGGGCAACGTCTTTACGCACCGCCATATCCTGGGCATGGAGCAGCTTTCGCGCGAGGATATTTCCTACATCCTCGCCACGGCCGACTCGTTCAAGGAGATCTCGACCCGGACGATCAAAAAGGTGCCGACCCTGCGGGGCCACACCGTCATCAACCTTTTTTTCGAACCATCCACCCGCACCCGCCTTTCGTTCGAGGTGGCGGCCAAGCGGATGAGCGCCGACACCTTCAACATCAGTTCCTCGACCAGCAGCACCACCAAGGGCGAGACCCTGGCCGACACCGCCCGCAACATCGCGGCCATGCACCCGGACATCATCATCATCCGGCACTCCTGTGCCGGGACGCCCCTGCTGCTGACCCGTTATGTCGAGGCGGCGGTGATCAATGCCGGCGACGGCGCCCACGAGCACCCCTCCCAGGGATTGCTGGACCTGATGACGGTCAAGGAACACCGGGGGACACTCGGCGGACTCAAAATCGCCATTGTCGGCGACATCGCCCACAGCCGGGTGGCGCGGTCCGACATCATCGGCTTCACCCGGATGGGTTCGGCGGTGCATATCTACGGCCCGGCGCCCCTGATCCCCAAGGGCATCGACCTCCTGGGCGCCACGGTGTGCGCCTCGCTGGAAGAGGCGGTGCGCGACGCCGATGTGGTCATGACCCTGCGCATCCAGCGCGAACGCCAGAACGATCCCCTGCTGCCGTCCCTGCGCGAGTATGCCTGCCAGTTCGGCATTTCGCGCCGGGTTCTGTCCCTGGCCAAACCGGATGCCATCGTCATGCATCCCGGCCCGGTCAACCGGGGGGTGGAACTGCCCCCCGAGGTGGCCGACGGGCCCCAATCGGTGATTCTCGACCAGGTGACCAACGGGGTGGCGGTGCGGATGGCCCTGCTGTATCTGGTGATGGGAACCGCCTGACAATGCCCGCGTTACATCCTTTGCCGAGAATGATCTCGTTTTTCGAGGTGTGTTGCCGATGAGCGCTTCCTGGTGCATCAAGAATGGCCGGATCATCGACCCGGCCAACGACATCGACCGGATTGCCGACCTGCTGGTGCTCGACGGCCGGATCGCCGGACCGGGGCAGCCGATCCCGCCGGGGGTGCCGGAGATCGACGCCCGAGGCTTGTGGGCGGTGCCGGGGCTGATCGACATGCACGTGCACCTGCGCGAGCCGGGCGAGGAGTACAAGGAAGATATCCTCTCGGGCGCGCGGGCCGCCGCCGCCGGGGGCTTCACCGGCGTGGCCTGCATGCCCAACACCAGACCGATCAACGACTGCGCCACGGTAACGGCCACGATCAAGGCCCGTGCCTCCGCAGCGGCGGTGCGGGTCTATCCGGTAGGGGCGATCAGTCTGGGCTGCGAGGGCAAGCAGTTGGCCGAATATGGCGAGATGCGGGAGGCCGGGATCGTGGCGGTGAGCGATGACGGCCGGCCGGTGCGCGACAGCCAGTTGATGCGCCGCGCCCTGGAGTATGCTTCGGATTTCGGTCTGCCGGTGATCTCCCACAGCGAAGAGGCCGCGCTCAGCACCGGGGTGATGCACGAAGGCCCGGCGGCGACCCGGCTCGGCCTCAAGGGCATTCCCGCCGCCGCCGAGGCGATTATGGTCTACCGGGAGCTTGCCCTGGCCGAACTCACCGGCGCGCGGGTCCATATCGCCCATGTCAGCACCGCCATGGCCGTCGATCTCATCCGGGCGGCCAAGGGGCGCGGGGTGCGGGTGACCGCCGAAACGGCCCCGCATTACTTCACCCTGACCGACGAGGCGGTGCTGGGCTACGACACCAACACCAAGATGAATCCGCCGCTGCGGTCCGCCGCGGACCGGGAGGCGATCCGGCGGGCCCTGGCCGACGGCGCCATCGACGCCAT
>WQUH01000229.1 GCA_009782165.1 Pseudomonadota bacterium
GGTGCGCCGCCAGGAACGCTCGATGTCCTTTTCCGCCCTGTCCATGTGGTCCGGCAGGTATTTCCGGGCCAGAGCCAGCAGGGCGCCGTTTTTTTCCTCGTCATCCGTCACCAGTCTGGCCTGGCCCTCGATGATCGCGCTTTCGTAGTAGGTGGAAAAGCTGCCGTCATAGACGGGCCGGGTTGGGCCGACCACGTTCAGACAGACCCAGGGGCAGGCGGCCAGATTGTCCAGTTTGCGGCCCTCGGTTGCGCAATGCACATACACGGCGTTGTTCATGACGACATAGGACAGGGGTACGCCGTAGGGACGGCCGTCCGCGCCCACCGTGGCCATGTGCAGATATTCGCCGCGTTCGAACAGCAGGCGGGCCTCTTCGGGAGAAATCCGCCGGTCTTGGCGGCGCACGGGATGGCGCATGGCAATCCTCCTTTCATACAAAATACCGGGCCAGGGCCACCAGCGCCATGCCGACGGCAACGGTGACAAAAAAATTTTTGAGGAAAAAGGCGGCGGCAAAGGTCGGAATCGCCGCCAGGAGAAAAATATTGTCAAAGGAAAGCGCCAGCTTATGCTCCGGGCAGAGCAGGGCAGGTGCCAGCAGGGCGGCCAAAACCGTGGCCGGAACGAAACTGAGCCAGCGGGCGATCCACGGCGACAGCCGCCGCCCGGACAGGAGCAGGGCCGGCAAGATGCGCGGCAGACAGGTGACGACGGCCATGCCGCAAATGGCTAGGAAGATCTGCGATTGATCCATGCCTCAAAACCGGCGCCGCAGGTGGCGCAGACAATGGTGGCGATAATCACATGGGCGCGGCCGAATCCCAGCAGGACAAGCGTTACCGACAGTGCGGCGGCGCAGACCGCCATGGCCAGATAGAGCGGCTTCATCACCTGCGGCGCCAACAGGGCGATAAACATCGCGGGCAAGGCGTAATCGAGACCGATGGGGCGGATTTGGGTCATCTGGCCGCCGGCGAGAAAACCGGCCAGACTGCCGAGCACCCAGGCGGCCTGGGCAAACAGATTGATGGCAAATGTTTCCGCTTTCGGCGTATCCGCCGTCAGCCGGAGACTGTGCAAGGCGAAGGTTTCGTCGGTCAGTTCGGCGGCAAACAGCGCCACCTGCCATTTTTTCCAGGCGGCAAGCCTGGGCGCGAGCGCCGCCGACATCAGCAGGTGGCGGAGGTTGACGACGAAGGTGGTGAAGATCAGCGCCGCCGCGCCGGCGCCGCCGGCAATCAGGCCCGTGCCGATCAACTGGGCGCTGCCGGCATAGACCATCACCGACATGGCCACGGCGTTGAACAGGCACAGGCCGGACTTTTCCGCCAGAACTCCGTAGGCGAAACCCACCGGCAGATACCCGAAAATGACCGGCACAACGATTTTCAGCCCGCGCCCCAGCCCGGCGGCCATGGATGATTGCAAGGGTTTTCTCCTGCACAAAGAAGGTCAGCGGTCGGCGTGGCCCAGGCGGCGCGGGTCTTGCTCCGGACGTGGCGCAGGGCCGGTTTGGCTGCGCGGTTCTTTATTGAGTAAAGGCGATCAGGGCGTCGCAATAGGCTTCCAGGGCCTGCCGCATGGCCGCCTTGTCCGCTTCGGTGGGCGCGCCTTGCCACTCGTAGTGGCCCAGCCGGTCCCAGCCGGCCTTTTCGGTTTTGGTCTCGAAATCCTTCTGGGCGCCGCCCGACCAGCCGTAGGAGCCGAAGCGGAACACCTTTTTGTTGGTCACCTTCTTGACCATCAACTCCTCGATGATGTGGGCCATGGGCGGGAACATCTTGTATTCGTAGGTGGGCATGCCGAAGATCAGCCCCGCGGACTTCCAGGCGCTGGCCAGGATGACGCCGATTTCGTCGCCGGGCACCTGGAAGATATGCGCCGGGATGTTGCGCCGGTGCAGGGTCTCGATCACCAGGTTCAGCACCTGTTTGGTGTTGCCGTACATGGAACTCCAGACCACGGTCACCTCGCGTTCGGCCGGTCCCTTGCTGTATTCGGCGAACCGCTTGTAATGCGCGACGATCGCGGCGGGATTGTTGCGCCAGATAATGCCGTGCGAGGGACAGATGACCTTGATATCCAGTCCGGCCAGCTTTTCCAGGCCCTTGAGGACAAAGGGCGAGAAGGTCGCCACGATGTTGGCGTAGTAGCGCAGGGCCTCTTTCTCGAAAAACTCGTGCTGTTCCTGGGAAACCTGATCGTCGAAGATCGCGTCCTCGCCGACGCTGCCGTAGGAGCCGAAGGCGTCGCAGGCGAACAGGATCTTGCGCTTGCGCTCGTAGGTCATCATGGTGTCGGGCCAGTGGATGTTCGGGGTTTCGAAAAACTGCAATTCATAATCCCCCACCGGCAGAACCATGCCGTCGGTGATGGCCACGGCCCGTTCGGCCGGCACGCCGGAAAAGGCGCTCAGCAGCGGCACCGCCTTCTTGGAGCAGTAGATGACCGCCTTGCTGTTGCGCACACAGAACTCCCGCAGCCAGCCGGAATGATCGGGTTCCATGTGGTTGACCACCAGGATGTCGATGTCCTCGACCGTCAGGGTCGCGTCGGCCATCTGCCGGGCGAATTTTTGGGGAAAGTCGAAAATGTCCTGGGTCAGATCGATCATGACGTTCTTTTCCGCCTTGATCAGATAGCCATTGATGGAAATTCCGTGCGGGATCGGCCAGATGCCTTCGAAGAGATAGTGTTTGTCCTCGATGTTGACGGCAATGCGATAGATGTCGTCGATTACGTTTTTGATATGCATGTGTTGCTGCTCCAAAGCCAGAGGTTAATAGAATGAACAATCCCGGAACTGGTGGATCAATATTAAATTCTTGCGTAATATAAACCTGTTATTTGAAAAATTCCAGCGTGAAAAGAGGTGGGTCACGCTCGGTGCGCGAATTGTGCAAGAATCATGACGCCTTGAAATTCAAAAAAGAAACAGCCAATTACGCAGCCTGGCGGACCAGATGCGCCGGATGCGGCAAGGGGGAGCGGGCGGATGACCGCTCGGTGCGCGTCTCGCCACCTCAACCGTTGCGGACAAGCTCTGCGGCGGCTTGGCGGACGCGCTCGAAATGCCGCGGCTGCCGCTGCACGTCGCCTGCGCCGCGCAGGTTGCCGAACACCAGCGGTTCCAGGGTGCGGAAGCCAAGGAAGCCGAACATGTCGTTGACGTATTTGAAGTACGGGGCAAACTGGTCAACGTTCGCCTGCCCCTGGGTGTAGAGGACCAGCATCCGCTGACCGTCCAGCCAGGAGGTATAATCGGGCTTGAGTACCGGCAGCAACCGGTCGGTGAACAGTCTGGCCTGGGCGGTCATCTGCCACATGTACACCGGCGAGGCCAGCACCACTGCATCGGCCGCGAACAGATCCGCCAGAATGGGCTGCATATCGTCCTTGACCGCGCACTGTTTTTCCTTGCCCGGCTGGCGGCAACTGTAGCAGGACTGGCATCCCTTCACCTGCAGGGCATTGATCGCATAGGCGCTGGTGGCGGCGCCGAGACCTCTGGCCTCTTCGAGCAGGGCGTTGAGCAGTTGGGACGAGTTGCCCTGAGGGCGGGGGCTGGCGTGGAT
>WQUH01000230.1 GCA_009782165.1 Pseudomonadota bacterium
GGCGGCGCGTAAACTCGTGCTGCGCACTCGGACAGTACGCGCCGCTTCTCCGCCGCCTTGGCTGCGCGGCTCAGCCGCTCCCGATGGGGAACTGCCGCCCAATGGCCGTCATTGCGAGGAGCGAAGCGACGAAGCAATCCAGGGTAGGGGCGAGCATTGCTCGCCCGGTAGACAGGGGTCCGTCCCCTGTCTACATGTACAGGAAACGTCATTCCGCACCACCGCTGCGCTCCGACGCGGAATCCACACGCCGCATGGATTCTGCGTCCTGCGACTTCGCGCAGGATGACACGCCTGACGGCTCCGCGCGGAATGACCTTTCTTGGATATGACGTTTCCTCGCGTATTGAATGCCGATATATCCCATGCGGTTGCAATGCAAACGGAAGAATCCGGCGGCCGGGTCGGGCGGGCAGGGCGGCCCTGGCCCGGCGGCGCGACTTGTCTCTATCTTTTTTACCGCGGATTCGCTATAACCAGCGGGACATCGGCCGGGTTAGCCGACCCTTGCCGACCCGATTCGCCATGACGTTCTGCCGGGCGCGAACCGGAATTGTCCGCGCCGCCTGGTTGGCAGCGGCGCGGAACTCATTTTTTACATTTTTTTACCCAAGGGTGTGAGGCATGGGCCGTATTCTTCTTGTCACCGGCGGGGCCAGGAGCGGCAAGAGCGGTTTTGCCGAACAACTGGCCGCCGGCCTCGGCGACAGTATTGCCTATATCGCCACGGCCAGGGTTCTGGACGAAGAGATGGCCGACCGGATCGCGCGCCACCGGCAGCAACGGCCCGCCGCCTGGCGGACCCATGAGGCGCCGGAGCGCCCCTCGGCGGTGATTGCCAGGGAAGGGCGGCGCTGCGACGGCCTCTTGCTCGACTGTCTCACCGTGCTGACCACCAACTGGATCCTCGCCCGGCCCGTTGATTGGGAGCGCCCGGCCATGGCCCGGTTGCGCGAAATCGAGGCCGGGGTGATGACCGAGATCGAGGCGATCGTCACCGCCGCGGCCGACAGCCGCGCGGACTTGGTCGCGGTGACCAACGAGGTCGGCTGCGGCATCGTGCCGGGGTCGCCCATGGCCCGGTTTTTCCGCGACTGCGCCGGGCGGGTCAACCAGCGGGTTGCCGCCGCCGCCGCCGAGGTGTATCTGGTGGTTTCCGGCATCCCGGTGCGGATCAAAGGATAACGGCGGCACCATGCGATCGCTCATCCTCATGATCCAGTTCATGACCCGCTATCCGGTGCCAATGGCCATCGACTTCACCGCCGACCACTTTGTCCGGGGCATGAAGTGGATGCCCCTGGTCGGGCTGTTGGTGGCCCTGCCCGCCGCCGGCGGGTTTGCGCTGGCCGATTGGCTGCTCAACCGCGATCTGGCGGCGCTGGCCGCGGTGATCCTCCTGATCGGCGCCACCGGCGGGATGCACCTCGACGGCCTTGCCGACACCGCCGACGGCCTGTTCAGCTACCGATCGCCCGAGCGGATGCTGGCCATCATGCGCGACTCGACCCTGGGGGCCAACGGGGTGATCGCCGTGGTGCTGGCCATCCTGCTGAAGTTTTTGTTATTGCGCGCCATTGCGGCGGACGGCGTGGTTCCCGCCCTGCTCGTCGCGCCGGTGCTGGGCCGGATGGCCCTGGTCTGGCATTCGGCCCCGGCCCGCTACGCCCGCGAGGAGAGCGGCATGGGCGAGTATGTCAACCAGACCGGATGGGCGCAGGCAGGCGCGGCCACGGCGCTTTCCCTGGTTCTGGTCGGCGTTGTCCTCGCGTGCTCGGGCGTGCGGCCCGGCGCGGTTTTGTGGCTGACCGTGATGCTCCATCTGCCGCTCATTGCCCTGGCCGCGGGTTTTGCCGCCTATGTCGGCAGGCGGCTGGGCGGCATCACCGGCGACACCGTCGGCGCATCCATCGAACTCTCAGAACTGTTGAGTCTTCTTATATCCCTTCTCGCCTGGAAATATTGGCTTGTATGAACACGACCAGACTGTACCTCATTCGCCACGGCGAAACCGACCAGAACAAAACCGGCATCCTCATGGGCAGCACCGACACCCCGCTCAACGACCATGGCCGTGTGCAGGCCCTGGCGCTGCGGGAGCGGATCGACGCCCTGGCCGTCGATGCCATCTATGCCAGCCCGCTGTCGAGGACGGTGGAAACGGCCACCTTGCTCTTCGGCGAGCAGGCGCGGATCATCACCGATTCCAGTTTGCAGGAGTTTCATTTCGGCGAGTGGGAGGGCCTGCATTTCTCGGCCATCGCCAAACAGTATCCGGAGATTTGGCAGCAGTGGCTCACCGACTGGGAACAGATCCACATCCCCGGCGCCGAAGCCTTTGCCGCCTTCAAGTACCGGGTGACCACCGCGGTCGAGGAGATTATCCGGACGCACGCCGCTAAAAGGATTGCGGTGGTCACGCACGGCGGCTGCATCCGCACGCTGCTCGCCCATTTTTTCTGCGAATCGGTGGGCAAGGGCTACTGGAAGTTCAAGGTCGACAACGCCGCCTTGACTGAAATCGAATTCGTGGGCCATCTGCCCATCCTCATCCGCTTCAACTACAAATAAAAAAAGTCCGCATGCGCCTGCTCACCCAAACCCTGGCGGCCATCCGGCCCATCGACCGGGCGGCCATGGCCGCCGCCCAGCGGGAGATCGACTACTGCCTCAAGCCGCCGGGCAGCCTCGGCAAACTGGAAAGCATCGCCCGCCAGATCGCCGGCATCACCGGCCAGGTCCACAACGCGATCAGGCGGAAGGCCATTGTGGTGATGATGGCCGACCACGGCATCTATGCCGAGGGCATCGCCATGTATCCCCAGGATATTACCCGCATCGGCGCCGAGTTCGTCACCTCCGGCCGCATGGGGGTCAACTTCCTGGCCCGCCATGCCCAGGCGGACATCTTTGCCGTGGACATCGGCATTCAGGTCGATGTCGATCTGCCCAGGGTGATCAACCGCAAGATCCGCTACGGCGCGGCCAATTTTTTGCGGGAACCCGCCATGAGCCGCGAGGAGGCGATCCGGGCGATCGAGGTGGGGATCGAGGTGACCAATGGGGCCATCGACCAGGGGTACGACCTGATCGGCACCGGCGAGATCGGCATCGGCAACACCACCGCGAGCAGCGCCGTGCTCTACGCCTTCACCGGCGCGCCCATCGAGCGCGTGGTCGGCCGGGGCGCCGGCCTGACCGACGAGGCCCTGGAACGCAAGAAAGCGACGGTCATGCAGGGGGTGCAACTGCGCCGGCCCGACCCGAACGACCCCATCGATGTGCTGGCCAAGGTCGGCGGACTCGACATCGCCGGCTTAACTGGAACGTACCTGGCCTGCGCGGCCCGGCGGGTGCCGGTGGTCGCCGACGGCCTGATCTCCAACGTCGCCGCGCTGGCCGCCATGCGCCTTGCGCCCGAGGCCGTGGAATACATGATCCCCTCGCACCTCTCCTGCGAGCCGGGCGCCAAGCTGCTGGGGGAGATCACGGGGCTGACGCCGATGCTCGACATGGACATGCGCCTGGGCGAAGGCACCGGCTGCGCCCTGATGTTTGCCATCATCGAGGCCTC
>WQUH01000231.1 GCA_009782165.1 Pseudomonadota bacterium
CAATATCCAGAAGAACGCCGAAGTCGTCAACATCTACCTGGGAGCGGACCATGAGGGCTGATCATCGCAGCCTCCGCGCCCCTGACGTGCGCCATGCTGAGGATCCGTAATCTCGACGCCGGCTACGGCAAGCTCCGGGTCTTGAAAAACATCTCCCTGCATGTCAAGGCGGGCGAGATCGTGACCATGATCGGGGCCAACGGGGCCGGCAAGACCACCCTGCTGCACACGATCGTCGGCCTGATCCGGCCGATGCGCGGCGAGATCAGCTTTCTCGATCAGGCCACCGGCCGCGTCCCGGTGGGGCGGATCGTGGCCGCGGGATGCGCGCTGGTGCCGGAGGGACGCCAGGTTTTTGCCCCGATGTCGGTGGAGGAAAACCTGCTGCTGGGCGGCTTTGTCCTGCACAGGGAGCAGGGCCGGGCAGCGGTGCTGGCGGAGCTGGACCATCAGTACGAACTGTTCCCCATCCTGCGCGAGCGGCGGCGGCAGTTGGCCGGAACCCTGTCCGGCGGCGAACAGCAGATGCTGGCCATGGCCCGGGCCCTGATGGCGCGGCCGAAACTGGTGATGATGGACGAGCCCTCCACCGGGCTGGCCCCGCTCATCGTCCGCGATATTTTTCAGATCATCCGCCGGCTGCGGGCCGAGGGCAACACCGTGCTGCTGATCGAACAGAATGCCAAGGCCGCCCTGAAGATTGCCGACCGCGGCTATGTGCTCGAAGTGGGCAAGATCATTCTCCAGGGGCCGGCCGCCGATCTCCTGGCCAACTCCGATGTGCAGCGGGCCTATCTGGGCCGGGAAAAGAGAGCCTAATCGCAGGGTGGCCTCGCCCTGTCAGACCAACCACAGACACCTTACACGATTATGTACTGGGAAGCGGAACGGGAATGCATGGCCAGGGAGGATCTGGAGCAGCTTCAGTTGGAGCGGTTGCAGTCCACCCTGTATCGGGTGGGAACCAATGTTCCCTTCTATAAGAAGCAATTCAATCAGCTCAAGTTCAACTACGACGACATCCGGTCCCTGGACGACCTGCGGCGGTTGCCGTTCACCGAAAAACAGGATCTGCGGGACAACTACCCCTACGGCCTGTTCGCCGTGCCCCTGCGCGACGTGGTCCGCCTGCACGCCTCGTCCGGCACCACCGGCCTGGCCACGGTGGTCGGCTATACCCGCAACGACATCAAGACCTGGTCGAACCTGGTGGCCCGGATCATCACCGCCGCCGGCGTCACCAAGAACGACGTCATCCAGATCGCCTTCGGCTACGGCCTGTTCACCGGCGGTTTTGGCCTCCATTACGGCGCCGAGCTGGTCGGCACCTCGGTGATCCCCATTTCCTCGGGCAACACCAAGCGCCAGATCCAGATCATGCAGGACTTCAAAAGCACGGCCCTGGTCTGCACCCCCTCCTACTCCCTGATCCTGGCCGACACCATGATGGAGATGGGGATCAACCCCAACGGGCTGGCCCTGCGCTTCGGCCTGTTCGGCGGCGAACCCTGGTCCGAGGCCATGCGCCAGGAAATCCACCGTAAACTGGGCATCATCGCCACCGACAACTACGGCCTGTCCGAGGTCATGGGTCCGGGGGTCTCCGGCGAGTGTCTACAGTGCAACGGTCTGCATATCAACGAGGACCATTTTCTCCTCGAAGTCCTCAACCCCGTCACCCTGGAGCCGGTGCCCGAGGGCGATATCGGCGAGCTGGTGATCACCACCCTGACCAGGGAGGCCTTTCCCATGATCCGCTACCGGACCAGAGACCTGACCCGGATCATCGCCGAGCCCTGCGCCTGCGGCCGGACGATGAAACGGATGCAGCGGATCGAGGGCCGGACCGACGACATGCTGATCATCAAGGGCGTCAACGTGTTCCCGGTCCAGATCGAGCGGGTGCTGTTCGAGACCGAGGGCATCGAACCGCATTACCAGATCGTGGTCGAACGGGAAAACCATGCCGACAAGATCACCGTGCTGGTGGAGGTGGTGGAATCGATCTTTTTCGACGAGATGAAGCGGCAGCGCGAGGTGATCGAACGGATCAAGGCCCGGCTGGCCTCGGAACTCGGCATCGGGGTCGAGGTGAAACTGGTTGAGGAAAAAACCTTGGAGCGCTCCGAAGGCAAGGCCAAACGGGTCGTTGATAAAAGAAAACTGTAAAAGCGGCCCGGCGGCGCACAAATAAGTGGACACCGGCCCAAAAAGAATGATTAGCTAAAGCAGTATGCGTGAACAGCGAGCGCCATGCGCGGCATCCGGCCGGAATCTCCGGCCCGCCGCGGGGCGCCGTTCATCCTGGCGCTCCTGGCCGGTCAACCGAAGCCTGCCGGTCGTGAATGCCTTGTACCCACCCAGTCAATCTTAGCAAAGGAGATGTGTATGAAATGGTGCGTGTCCGGGCTGCTGGCCCTGGTGCTCACGGCGGGGCCGGCCCTTGCCGCCGATCAGCCGGTTGCGTTGCAATCCGATGAGCAGAAACTGAGTTATGCCATGGGCCTGGACCTTGGCGAGTACTTCAAGGGCCTGGATGATAAATTCGACCTCGGGGTGCTGCAACAGGGCATCATCGACGGCTACAACGGCAACAAACCGCTGCTGAGTCCCGAAGACGCGGCCGCCATTCAGCAGACCTTTGCCAAGAAGCAGCAGGACAAACAGATTCAGAAAACCGTGGCCATGGTCCAGAAGAACCGCAAGGCCGCCGAGGAATTCCTCAAGGCCAACCGGACCAAGGAAGGCGTGGTGGAAACCAAGTCCGGCCTGCAGTACAAGGTCATCAAGAAAGGCCAGGGGGCCAAGCCGATCCCGTCCGATACCGTCAAGGTCCATTACAAGGGCACCCTGATCGACGGCAAGGAATTCGACAGCTCGTACAAGCGTAACGAGGCGGCTGTCTTTCAGGTCAACCAGGTCATCCCCGGCTGGCAGGAAGCCCTGCCCCTGCTGGCGACCGGCACCACCGCCGAACTGTATATCCCGCCGGATCTCGCCTATGGCGACCGTGGCGCGCCGCCGGTGATCGAGCCGGGCTCCTTGCTGATCTTCCAGGTCGAACTGCTTGAGATTCAACCGCCCGCCAAGGACAAGGCGGCGGAAAAGGGCAAAGAATAATTGTCCGCCTCGCGGAAGACCGGGTATCCGTATCCTCGGCCGATGGCGTCCGGAGACGAACCATGGGAAAAGACAAGAAGAAGGACAAATGCTGCGAGAAGTACAAGAAAGGCAAGAGATGCTCGGATTGTCCGATGAAGGATAAGGACAAGAAGAAGAAAAAGGACAAAAAGAAGAAGAAAGACAAGGACAAAAAGAAGAAGAAAGACTGATCGGCCTTGTCTTTGTTTCCGGCGGTTCTGACGAGCCGGGCGTTGCTATGCGACGTCCGGCTCGTCTTTTTTTGGGTGGATGGGTTGGAAAAGTTCCTGTGGGCCCGCGTCCTGCCGCAGGGTCGCCAGCAGACCTTCCAGGAGGACGAACCGGCCCAGCGGATGGACGGTGCAGGGAAAGCTGGCGACAAAGAGCGGGTTGGCGCACAGTCCGCCGGAGAGAAACAGTTCTTCCGGCTC
>WQUH01000232.1 GCA_009782165.1 Pseudomonadota bacterium
ACGTTGCCGAAATCGTGGAAGATCTCGCCGTCGATTCCCATATCCTTGACCAGCGGGAAAATAATGGCAATGGTGCCATACCACATCTTGTTGCCGCCGATTTTGTCGTAATGGTTAATCGGATCGACCGGACTGATGGAATACGCTTTGAAGCCGCGGATGGAGTTCATGCCGCCGAGGAAGTATTTCTCATATACCGGCAGCTTGCCTTTCTCGTTTTCAAACGCCTCGCCGGCCGCGGCTTTGATGTGGAAGACCGTGCCCCAAAACATCGGAAAATACCAGGCCGAGAGGCCCTCCACCTTGGTGAACTCGGCATCGCCGCCGAACGGCCCGCCCGCATAGCTGACGGTGATGCTGTTGCGTGAGCCCCTGGTCGCTGAAAACGCCTTGTCCCGGGTATCGCGCACCAGACTGATTTCAGGCATGCTGAGCAGCTTGATGTCTTTCGAAGCCAGAATGGCGGACGAAATATAGGCATTCGTATCAATGTCCGACAGGCTGGTGTTGGCAATGGTGTACGAATAGAAGATGCGCCATTCTTCCCACAGAGGATGCCCCAGCCGCACGGTGCCGCCGGTGGAGTCCTTGGTGAAACTGTCGTACTGGTACTCCCAGTTGAACAGCTCGACGCTGCCGGAGACCTGGGAATCGTACAGACGCGGATTGGTGAAGGTCAGATTGTAGCGCGTCGCCATGCCGCTGGTGGAGGCGGCCAGCGACAGGCGGTTGCCGGTGCCGAACAGGTTGTTTTCGGAGACCTGGCCCATGAACAGCATATTTTCCGACGAAGAATAACCCGCGCCGATCTGGAACGAGCCGGTCGGTTTCTCCTTCACATCGACGACGATGTCCAGTTGATTTTCTATCATGGTCGGCTTGGGCGTCACGGTGACATCTTCGAAGTAATCCAAGCGCTTGAGCCGTTGGGTCGAGGTCCGGATTGCCTTGGAGTCGAAGCGGCCGCCCTCTTCCACCCTGAGATCGCGACGGATGACATTGTCGCGGGTCCGGGTGTTGCCTTGAATCTCGACCCGGTTGATGTACGCGACCGCGCCTTTTTCGACACTCAGCACCACGTCGATCTTGTCGCCGTCGGCCTTGTTCATCTTCGGATTGACCTCGGCAAAGGCATATCCCTGCTCCGAATACAGATCGGTCAGCCGGGTGATGTCGTCACGGAGCACCTGGCGGCTGAGATATTCTTCGTTGCGGATCTTCAACTCGGCCAGCAACTCTTCCTTGCTCTTGACCAAATCGCCATCGATATCGATGCTTCCGACCCGGTAACGAGTCCCCTCGTCCACCGGAAAGGTGATGAACAGGGCCTCTTCCTTCTGCTCCACAACCGGCTCGCCCACCTTGGCTTCCAAAAATCCCTTGTTCTGGTAGAAGGCGCCGACCCGCTCGGCATCCTGCCTGAGCACATCCATTTTCAGGACGCCGGCATCGGTCAACCAGGAGATCCACCACTTATGGGTGCTGGTCTGGATCGCATCGGCCAGTTCCCCCTCGGAGAAGGTCTTGTTGCCGGTGAAGCCGATCTTATCGATCGTGACCTTCTTGCCCTCCTTGATCTCGAACACGACCTCGGTATTCTCTTTGCCCGACACATCGGCCGTGGCCTCGACCGTGGTGTTGTAGTATCCCTTGGACTTGTACAGGTCTTTGATTTTCTGCACCGCCTCGTTGATCCTGGTGGGATTGAGGATGGAGTTGGCGGTGATGTCTGCGGCATCGCGCACATCCTCTTCCTTGATCTCGCTGGCGCCCTTGATGATCACCTTGCCGATCAACGGTTTCTCCTTCACCCGGAAGGTGACCACCTTGCCGCCTTGGGAATCCGTGGCGTCGATCTCGACATCATCGAAATAGCCCATGGCGTACACGGCCTTGAGATCCTGACGGAGCGTGGCCGGATCGTAGAGATCGCCGGGTTTGGTCGATATTTTCTGCAGAATGGCGCCGGTATCGATCCGCTCGTTGCCCTCGGGCACGACGGAGGCCACGGTGTCCCCCCGGTTGGCATAGGCGAGCATGGCGCCGACCACCTCGCCGGTCACCTTGCCCAGGGCTTCAGGCGAGTCGGCCTCTTTATACGTGGAATACGGGGCCTTGGGCGCGAGGATGTCGACGATGGTGCAGTCGACGCTGATCCGGTTGCCCAATTTGTTGAAACTGCCGATGGCCACGTAGCCGGCGCCGGCGGATTCGGCGACCCTGGCGAGTGTTGCCGCCGACGGCGGCCAGGCGCCCTTGTAGTCGACGAGCTTCTCCGCCTGGCTGCGCGGCATCATTTTCATCCCCTTGGCCATGGCTTCCCGCTCCAGGGCCTTGTCCACCGGCCCGGTGACCGTTGCCGGATCCGGGGCATTGATTTTGAACGGCAGAAAGACGGTGCCCGACTGCCGGGCCAGGGAGCCAGCCGGCAAGGCGAGTACCGCGAGCAGCACTCCGCACAAGAAGAGCGCAAGGGCCGAATGGGGACGAAGGATTCGGGATGTCGACATCATGGGAAGTTTCCTGTTCGGTCTGTTTTTCTCAGGGGGATGGATGTGCGTCTATTTACCCGTGAACCATCGGGATTGCAAAGCCAAAGCGGCACGGGCCGCCCGATCTTCATGCAAATCGCCAAACATTATGCCATGTTTCCTTGATTTTGCAAGAAATTCCAACACTCATCTTGTAATGGCCGCAGCGGGCGTCCACTCGGCATCATCTTGTTTTCAGCGTATTTCTGCAAACGGGCAGCAGCGCCCCAACGATACCCTCATTTCGGATCGTCGCCGGCGCTCGGGGCGTGTCCCAGCAGCCGCGCCACCGCGGCATGCAGTTCGGTGGCCAGCACCTGCTTGTCGGCGGTCCGGTACTGCCTGGTGGAGATCGGCGCGCCGATGTGGATGACGATTTCGCCGCCTCTGGGCAACAACCGCCCCTTGGGCAGCACCCGGCTGGAACCGCTGAAGCCCAGGGGCACGATCGGCACCCCGGCTTTGATGGCCAAGACGGCGGCCCCGGTCTTGAATTCCTGGAGGGCGCCGTCGGAACTGCGCGTTCCTTCGGGAAAGATGAGGACCGAGCTGCCCGAGGCGATTCTTTTGGCTGCCTCATCGAGACTTTGCAAGGCCTGGCGGCCATGGGAACGGTCGATGGCAATATAACCGAGCCGGTGCATGGCCTGGCCGAATATCGGGATCCTGAACAGCTCTTTTTTGCCGATCCAGCGGAAATCATGGGGAAAATATCCCTGAAACGAAAAAATATCGTATTGGCTGCAATGGTTGGCCGCAAAGATATAGGTCTGCCGGGGATCAAGGTTGGTCATCCCCTCCACCCGCACCCGGACGCCGGCCAGCCGGCACAGGATCCGGCCCCAGTAGCGGGGAAAGACCTGGGCCTTGACCTCTGATTTGCGGAACCACAGCACATCGCTCAGGGAAGCCGCCGAAACCGCGAAGGTCAGCAGGGGCGCAAGCGCGAGGGTGCACAGGGAACGGATGAACTGAAAAGGTGACATGCCTGCTGCCTCTGAAATCACGATCCTGATGAACGCGCCGCACCG
>WQUH01000233.1 GCA_009782165.1 Pseudomonadota bacterium
CACACGCCCGAAGGGCGGAAAAAGCAGTACAGCAGTGACGAGTGGTGAGTGGCAAGCGCAGTTGTCAAACAGGGATTCAATTCCCCATCCATGTTGGGGTTCGCCTGCGGCTCACCACCAACCTTGCCTGGATTGCTTCGTCGCTTCGCTCCTCGCAATGACGTTTTTCATTCCGTCATTCCGCGCGAAGCGAAGACGCGGAATCCACATACCGCATGGGTTCTGCGTCCTGCGACTTCGCGCAGGATGACGCCTGTGTTTCCATACGCAGGCGGGACGCCTGCGCTCCCATGTCTACGCCGTCGTTTCCGCAAGGTACTGGATTCCCTGTCATTCCCGCGTAGGCGGGAATTTCGCGGGAATGACGAAGAAGCCAGAAGGAAGGAGCCTCACCCACTCACTGTCAACATTTCGACACGCGGCAATAGAGCCGCAACATCCTGGCCTTGCGCCATACGAACAATTCTCGTACGCACCCCTTTCTCCGCCGCATCGCCGCCTCCCTGCCGCTTCCTCTGGCACCCTACTTGCATAAGCGGTGGTGTATGAGCAATCGCGGCCGGGATTCCGGCCCGGTATCCGCGCCATACGGCAAGGCGCCCATTGGCGCGGCGATATACAAAAAATGCCGGATACCCTTCGGCGCGAGAGACTGTTTGAGTATTCCCGCGCCCGGTTCAGCCTGAAAGGAACAGCACATGGCAGAAAAAAAGACCGAACAGACGAGCGCACCCAAAAAAGGCGGCACACTCAAACTGATCGTCATCGTGATGGTTCTGGCCCTGCTGGGGGCCGGCGGCGCCTACTATTTTTTTGTGTATAAGCCGCAACACGAGGCGGCGCCGCCCAAGGAAGAGACCAAGGCCGCCGCCCTGGTCAAGCCGGTTACCGAGGAAGGGAAAATCGGCCCGATCGTCGAACTCAAGGAGTTCATCGCCAACATCATCACCACCGACACCCAGCACTTCGTCAAGGCCTCGTTCTCGCTGGAACTGGACAAGGCCGCCACCACGGACGAGGTCAACATGCGCATGCCCCAGATCCGCGACGCCATCCTGCTGATCCTCAGCAACAAGACCTTCGAGGAGGTCCAGGATGTCCAGGGCAAGAACCAGGTGAAGGCCGAGGTGAAGAGCAAGATCAATTCGTTTCTCAAGACCGGCAAGGTGGTCAATGTCTATCTGACCGACTTTGTGGTGCAATAAGAGAAAACCCCGTGGAACCGATACTGACCAAACAGGAAATCGCCGCGCTGCTGGACGCCGTCAAGGCGGGTCAGGTTTCGACCGACCTGAGCGACGCCAGCCCGCCCTGGCCGCCGCGCCAGACCGCGCCAGTGTCGAGCCTCGACCTGTTCAAGGTGTACGAGCGGGTCCGGGTGAGCGGCGAGCGGCGCATCCCCAATCTGGACCTCATCCTCGACAACTTCGCCGCCAAATTCTCCACCAGCCTGACCAATGCCATGCTGCGCAAATTCAGCGTGGCGCGGGCCGAGATCGCCACCGCCTCGTTCCACCGGAGTCTGGCCGATCTCAACAACCAGGGCGCGGTGGGCATCTACCACATCGCGCCGCTGAAACACGGCTGCCTGTTCCATTTCGACCCCCCCATGGCCTTCAGCCTGCTGGAGATCATGCTCGGTTCGTCGCAGTCGGGCGAACCGCTGGCCTTAAACCGCGATCTGACCACCATCGAGCTCTCGCTGCTCAAAACCGTCATGACCGGCATCTGCACCGAACTCGCCGCCGCCATGCGGCCGGTTATCGAGTTGCAGGCGCGGCTGGCCAAGGTGGAAAACAACTTCCGGCTGGTCAACATCGTCGAGCCGGACATCGAAGTGCTGGTCACCCGTTTCGACATCCATCTGGGCGGCGAACTGTGCGGCCAGATGCGGTTCATCATCCCCTGTCTGGTCCTGGAACCGCTGCGGGAAAAATTCAAGTCCCTGGTCGCCGTTACCCAGGAGACAACGGCCTGGACCGGCCAGATCGCCCACGAGGCCCTGGAGGTCGAGAGCCTGGCGATTGCCCGTTCCGGCCACATCAGCATGACCATCAGAAAAATTCTCAGTCTCAAGCCGGGCGACATCGTCGACTTGCAGTACAACCCCGATCAGCCTTTGACCATCCTGATCGAGGACCAGCCGCTGTTCCAGGCCATCGCCGGAGAACGGAACGGCAAGAAGGCTTTTCATGTCACCGGTCGCCACGGCAACCGATTAGGAGGCGTTCATGGCAGCACCTGAAGCAATGGAACCGCAGCAATTCAAGCCGCTCAACCCCGAAGAGACCGCCGAACTGCTGAAGGAAAGCAGGCAGGAGCCGATGCCCCGGACCGGCCAGGGCAGCCTGATAAGGGATCTGGAATTTCTCTACGGCGTGCCCCTGCAAGTTTCGGTCGAGGTCGGGCGGGCGCGGATTCTCATCAAGGATCTGCTGCAGATGGGCGAGGGCTATGTGGTCGAGCTCGACAAACTGGCCGGCGAGCCCCTGGACCTGTACATCAACTCCCGTCTGATCGCCCGGGGAGAGGCGGTCAAGGTGGGCGACAAGTTCGGCATCAAGCTGACCGAGGTGGTCAGCCAGTCGGACCTGATCGCCAACCTGGGCTAGGGCCATGTCCCGATTGGCCGCCCTGCTCCTGGCGCTCTGGCCGGCTTCGGCCTGGGCCGCGGAACCGCCGGACATGACTTCGGCCCTGCTGCGCACCGGCTGGGCCATGCTGGTGGTGATCGGCCTGATCCTCGCCCTCTACGGCCTGTCAAAAAAACGTCTATTGCCGCGCCCCGGCAGCGGCAGCATCATCCGGCTCGTCGAGATGCGGCCCTTGCAGCCCAAGGCATCCTTGGCTTTAGTCGAGATCCGCGGCCGGGAATACCTGCTGGGCATCGGCGCCGACTCCATCCACCTGCTGGCCGACCTGTCCGCCGACCCTGTCAAAAAACAGGCGGACACTGCGGCCGCCCCGGCCGGGCAGTCATGAAGCGCCTGTGTTTCGCTCTCGGGCTGCTCCTGCTGCTGAGCCCGGAGCTGGCCCTGGCCGTCAACCTGCCCACCCTGTCTCTGGGCGTCGCCGAGGCCAACACCCCAGCCGAGGTCTCGACCGCGTTGCAGGTGCTGCTGCTGCTCACCATCCTCACGGTGGCCCCGGCCATCCTGCTGATGACCACCGCCTTCACCCGGATCGTCATTGTCCTGGGCTTCGTCCGCCAGGCCATGGGCACCCAGAACACGCCTCCCAACCAGGTTCTGCTCGGGCTGGCCCTGTTCCTCACCTTCTTCATCATGGCCCCGACCTTCAACGCCATCAACTCCCAGGCCCTGCAACCCTACATGCAGGAGAAGATGACCCAGCAGCAGGCCCTGGCGCGGTCGGTGGACCTCATGCGCGACTTCATGTTTTCCCAGGTGCAGGAGAGCGAATTGCAGTTGCTGATCGACATCACCAAGGAGGCGCAGCCGGCCGACAAAAAAGAGGTGTCCTCGGTGATCCTCATCCCGGCGTTCATGCTTTCGGAGTTGAAACGCGCCTTTCAGATGGGCTTCATGATCTATGTCCCCTT
>WQUH01000234.1 GCA_009782165.1 Pseudomonadota bacterium
CTTTGAGGTACTTGGGCAGGGCGAGAAAGCGGCTGACCGCGACGATCAGCATGATCGTGGCCATAACGTATTTGATCATGTAATCTTTGACATAGGTGGTACCGATCGCCCCCAACTGCACCCCGAACAGCGAGCCGGCGAGGATAATGATGACCAAACGGATATCGACCATGCCGTAGTAGGCCCAGATCAAGGTGCCGCCCAGCCCCATGACAAAGGCGACGACCAGTTCGGTGGCCGAGGCGACGATGCTGGTGACGCCGATGATGTACATCAGGCCGGGGACGCCGATGAAACCGCCGACCGCGATGGTAGCGGCCAACATACCGGTGGCCAGGGCAACAGGAATGAGGAACCACATGCTGATGCGCAGGTTGGCCACCTTCAGATTCATCATCGGCCAGAGTTCGATCTGTTGCAGGCGTTTGGCGATGCTCAGGTTACTGGAACCGGTGTCGGCTCCCGCCCGTTTCATCCGCATGGCGTCACGCATGACAAAGGAGCCGACCGTTACCAGCACCAGGACGAAAATCAGGGAAACATAGAGGTTGGAGCCGGCCTGGCCCCAGGTATCGAGGATGCGTTTTTGAATCATGATGCCCACCTGGACGCCGATTTCGGCAAAGACGCCCATGATGAGGCCGAGTTTAATATCCACCTGGCCGTATTTGTAGCGTTTGATCGCCCCGACCAGGGCCTTGGGGAATTTGTGGCACATATTGCTGGCCACGGCGACCGTGCCCGGAACGCCTAAACTCATCATCGCCGGAGTGAGGACGAAGGCGCCGCCGGAACCAATGAAGCCGCTGACCAGGCCGCCGACGAATCCGACCAGGAAAAGAAAAGCGATGGTATAGAGACTGAGATCGATAAATTGGATCATTTCACCAACGGGGGGGCCGTGCATGAGTCTGCTCCTGTAGTTTCAAGATCGAAATATCAGCGCCGCGCCCATTTTGAGGAGCGCGGCGCCGTTTGAGCCGAATGATAACTGGCGCGTTTAGACGTTGACCTGCAGCCGAGGACGGGTGTCGCGACGCGGGGCCTTGACCGTCTCGGTCGCCTGCTTCTGGGTGGCGACCTGGGTGCTCTGTTTGGAGGCTTCAATGCCGAGCGCCGACCAGAACGAGCCGGTGAAGTTGCCGTGGAAATAGGAGACGGCAAAAACCGTGGCCACCGGCAGGAGGGCGTAGAGTCCGCCTTTGCAGAAATAGGTCATGACCAGACCTTGGCACGAAAATACCGCCGCGTACAGCGCCGCGGTCAGAGTTCCGAAAATGGCGCAGCGCAGGAGGTGTTGTTTTTTGTTGATGGCTGACATGGCGAATACTCCTTTGGGATTTGAGGTATGAGAAAGGGGTTTCCTAAAAACACTTTCTTGGGCGGTTTTCACCGTAAACACCGAGACCGGGGCCGAGCGGGCCGCCGCTTCCTGGCGGATGCCTTTGTCGATGACGACGAACTCGATGTGTTTTTTGCTCCGGCACAAGCGACCGATCACGTTGCCGATCTTGCCGAATTCGCCGACATGCTCCACCGCCACTCCCCGATGCTGGGCTTTGGCCGTCAACTGGGCCGCGCTTTCTTGCATGGCGGCGGCGAACAGCCGGCTGCGGCGGCCCCGGTTGAACAGGGGCAGGGTGTCGACGTGAACCGCAAGAATTCCGTATCCAAGGCGCTGGGCCACGGTGGCCGCGTATTCCATGACATGCTCGGACATGTGGCCGTTGCGGGTCACCGCCATGATGTAGGAAGGTTCGGTTGCTCTGGCCGGCGCGATGGTTCCGATGACCGGGGCGGCTCCGTGCAAGTTTGGATGATATGCGGTTTGTTCGGTATTCATGGCAGTCGGAAAGTAATGGTTTTTGTTGTGTTGCCTTT
Organism: Pseudomonadota bacterium; assembly: GCA_009782165.1. GTDB lineage: Bacteria > Desulfobacterota > Desulfobulbia > Desulfobulbales > Desulfobulbaceae > Desulfobulbus. The sequence continues at coordinate 1,882 of WQUH01000234.1, forward strand.
CTTTAGCAAGAGGCGTGCCATGTGAAGAAAAAATTTTATTTTGTTGATTTTACGCACTAATTTTTTAAGGCGTCCGTTCGGCGGCTAAGGTGGGTTTGTTGCAATGTGAAACGGGTGGCGAAGCGAACCCGGTGATCCGCTGTTTTTGCCGTTGCATTTTGCAATGCTCGCTCAAAGCGGTGTAACATGGCGCGCCGGGCGGGGCAAAAAAAGACCGGCCGGCGAGGCGGCGCTGGCAAAGGACAGCCACTGGAGGGGATTTGGAGGGAAGATTACCTGCGAGAGCCGGCATTCTTTCGGACCGGATGACGGGACGGAACGGCATTCTTCTTGCAAGATTCCAATCTCCAGGTAGAAAGAGGGCTACGTTGATTTTTCAAAATTGAAGTATTCGAGATTCCCATAAAAGGAGCCAAGCATGTTTTTCAAAAAGAGAATGGAATCGAACGAAGAACCCGCGTCACAGCCGAAAGCGGCGCCCTCACTCCTTGAACAGCTTCGTTCGCAGGCCGAGACGGCCCGCCTGCCCCAGATCGTCATGGAGGCGATTACCGGCGAACTGGACAAGCTGGAAAAGACCGATACAGCCATCGCCGAATACTCGACGGGTATCAACTATATCGAACTGCTTTTGGCGCTGCCCTGGAACGTTTCCAGCCAGCACAAGCTCGACTTGGCCCGGACCCAGACCGTACTCGACACCTGGCACTATGGCCTCGGCCAGGTCAAGCAGCGGATTCTCGAATTTCTGGCGGCGAAGACCATGTGCAGCAGGGCCAAGCAATCGGTGCTCATTGCCGATGACGAGGAGATTGCCCGCACCAACCTGATGTATGTGCTCGGCATGGAGGGCTATAACTGCTACGGGGCCGCCAATGGCGCCGAGGCCCTGGAGGTGATGGGCCGCGAGGAGATCGACCTGGTTGTGACCGACATGAAGATGGAGCAGATGGACGGTCTCGAGCTGTTGGATCGGATCAACCGTACCGCCCCGGAGGTTCCGGTGGTTATGGTCACCGGTTTCGCCACGGTCAGTTCGGCGGTGGATGCCTTGAAAAAAGGGGCCGCCCATTTCCTGGGCAAGCCGGTCAACCTCGACGAACTGCGGCGTACTGTCAAAGAAGTGCTGGAAAAAAAGCTCTTTGTCCAGATGGGCAAGGGGCCGATCCTCTGCTTCACCGGTCCTCCCGGCACCGGCAAGACCTCGGTGGGCCGGGCCATCGCCGAGGCGCTCGGGCGGCAATTCATCCGCCTGTCCATGGCCGGGCTGCGTGACGAGGCCGAGCTGCGCGGCCACCGGCGCACCTATGTCGGGGCCTTACCCGGAAGGATCATCACCGAACTGAAACGGGCCAAGGTCAACAACCCGGTCTTCATGCTCGACGAGATCGACAAGATCGGCCAGGACTTCCGCGGCGATCCAGCCTCGGCCCTGCTCGAGGTGCTCGATCCGGAACAGAACGTCCATTTCACCGACCACTACGTGGAATTGCCCTTTGATCTTTCCCGGATCATGTTCATCGCCACGGCCAATGACCTGACCAAACTGCCGAGGCCGCTCCTGGACCGCATGGAATGTATCGAATTCAGCGGCTACACCGAGCGGGAAAAGCTGCACATCGCCCAGCAGTTCATCCTGCCCCGGCAGCTCAAGGTGGCGGGTTT
>WQUH01000235.1 GCA_009782165.1 Pseudomonadota bacterium
CGGGTCAGATCGACCATGTCCTGCAGCGTCACCTGCTCCGCGGTGGAGTGGACATTGGTCATGCCGGTGGCAACGATCGCCGTGGCCAGGCCGTAGCCGTTGAAGATATTGGCATCCGCGCCGCCGCCCGCCCGTTCGTACCTCAGGCGCATGCCGATCGAGCGGGCCGCCGCTTCCACCCGCCGGAGCACCGGCTCGTCCTGGTGCAGGCACATCAGGGGAAAATCCTGCCGGACTTCGATCTCGACCGCCGGCACTCCCTTGGCCAATCCCGTAGGATCGGTCCAGGACCGCACGGCGGCGGTGAAAATGTCGTGAATCTCCCCGGTCAGCCGTTCCAGTTTGGCCATCGAATGGCTGCGCACCTCTCCCTTGATCACCACCTTTTCCGGCACGATGTTGGAGGCGGAGCCGCCGTTGATGGTGCCGAAGTTGACGGTGGTTTCCTCGTCGATCCGGCCGTTGGGCGCCTTGCTCAAAGCCTGGGCGGCCAGGATGAGCGCGCTGACCCCCCATTCCGGATTCAGGCCGGCATGCGCCGCCACCCCGGTGAGGGTGATGGTCAGCCGGTTGGCCGCCGGCGCGTGGGTCACCACCCGGCCAAAGCCGCTGGAATCCAGGGCATATCCCTCACGGGCATGCACCAGAGCCGGGTCCAGGGCCTTGGCCCCCACCAGCCCGAGTTCCTCGCAGGTGGTGAACACCAGTTCCACCGGCCGATGCGGCCGACCGCTCTCCCGCAGGATCCGCATCGTCTCGATGCAGGCGGCAATGCCGGACTTGTCGTCGCTGCCCAGGATGGTGTCGCCGGCGCTGGCGAACAGGTCGCCGGTTCGCCTGATCCGAAGCCCCTCGGTGGACTGCACCGTGTCCATGTGGCAGTTGAAAAAGATCGGGGCCCGTTCGAGCGTCCCGGCAAAGCGGACAATCAGGTTGCCGCATTCCGAGCCGGTGCGGGCGGCGGAATCGTCCTCGACGATTTCCGCGGCCCCCAGTTGGCGGAAAATCCCCTGCAACTGCTGCAAGATGCGGCCTTCCCGGCGGGAAGGGCTGTCGATCTCGCAGAGCGCGGTGAAGGTGGCGGCCAGCCGTTCTCTATTCACATCCATGATGCGCCCTCAGCAGGACGACGGCGTGGGCGGCGATGCCTTCGCCCCGTCCGGTGTATCCCATTTTTTCCGTGGTGGTGGCCTTGATGTTGATTGCCGCGGGCGCTGTCTGGCAGCACCGGGCCAGATTGTCCGTCATGGCGGCAAGGTGGGGCGCCAGTTTGGGTTTTTGGCAGACAATGGTGATGTCCGCGTTGCCCAGACGAAATCCCCGCTGCTCCGCCAGACGGCAGACCCGCTCCAGCAGGAGCAGGCTGTCGATCCCCCGGTACTGCGGATCGGTATCGGGAAAATGGCGGCCGATATCGCCCGCGCCCGTAGCGCCAAGCAGCGCATCGGCCAGGGCATGGGCCACGACATCGGCATCGGAATGACCATCCAGGCCCAGTTCGTGGTCGATGGTCACCCCGCCGAGAACCAGTTTGCGACCGGCAACCAGCCGGTGGGCATCAAAGCCATGGCCTATCTTCACGCTCTCCTCCCGGGCGGCCAGGGCCGCCGCAATACACAGATCTTCGGGCTGGGTGATCTTGCCGTTGCATTCGCTGCCGACAACCACCCGCACAGGGAGGCGCGCGGCTTCCAGCAGAGAGGCCTCATCGGTGCCGACGAGGCCGGTGCGTTGGGCCTCGGCAAAGGCGTGTTCCAACAAGTGCCGCCGGGCCGCCTGGGGCGTCTGCGCCCGCCAGAGCTGGGTCCGGTCGACGGTGTTGACGATCGTGCCGGTATCGTCGACCCGTTTCAAGGTGTCCTTGACCGGCACCGCGGCGATGACCGCCCCGTGCCGGGCGGCGCCCTCCAGGCAGCGGAGGATGGTGGCCGCGTCGACCAGGGGCCGGGCCGCGTCGTGGACCAGCACCAGTTCGATTTCGGGGGGCAGGAGCCGCAGTCCGGCGCGCACCGAGTCCTGACGGGTGACGCCGCCGGCGGTGATGCGCAGCCGTTCGGCATGCCGCGCCGGCAGATGGGCATGCAGCAGGTCGGTGGCGTACTGGAGAAAATCGGCGGGCGCGGCCACCACCACGACATGGATGGCCTCCAGGGCGAAAAAGGCCCGGCAGGTCCGGACCAGGACGGGGAGGCCGGCCAGATCGAGGAACTGCTTGGGCCGGTCATGGCCGAAGCGGACGCCAAGGCCGCCGGCCGGGATGACGACTCCGGCCGGGGGTAAGGGGAAGCTGTTGCTGTTCACGGAACAAAAGGGGGGTGAATTGTAAGCCGAATTCTGTTTCCGTCCGGGGACGGACCACGATCATTTCTCTCGGATGCCGGTCGCCCGGCATCTCATGCAACCTACCCGGAGGCTTCGGACGGGCCGCCCTCAAACGCCTCCCTATTTGGTCTTGCACCCGGTGGGGTTTGCCCTGCCCCCCGTGTCGCCACGGGGGCGGTGAGCTCTTACCTCGCCATTTCAACCTTGCCTGCGGGCGCTGACGCGCCCCATCGGCGGTGTCGTTTCTGCGGCACTTTCCCCCGGTTGCCCGGAGTTCGCGTTACGAACCACCGTGCCCTGCGGTGTTCGGACTTTCCTCTCCGGCACGGGCCGGAGCGATCGTGCATTCACCCCCCATATCCTGGAACCGGCAAGCCCATGCCGGTGGTCAGCCGTTTTTCCGGTCGATGCCCTGATTGGCCAACTGGTCGGCGCGCGCGTTCTGCGCCCGGGGCACGTGGGCGATCGACCAGGCCTCAAACCGCGCCAGCCGGTCCCGTACCTGGTGGAACAGCGGCAGGAGCGTCTCGTTCCTGACCTTGTACCTCCCCTGGACCTGCCGGACGATCAGCTCTGAATCGAGGAAGATGGCCACCTGGGCGCATCCCCTGAGCAGCGCCTCTTCAAGGCCGACGAGCAGGGCCTTGTACTCGGCGACATTGTTGGTGCAGACGCCGAGATACACCGAGCGCGCCGCCAACTCCTTGCCCCGCTCGTCCATGAGCACCGCTCCGGCCCCGGCCTGGCCGGGGTTGCCACGGGAAGCGCCGTCCGTGAACAGGCGGCAAGGGCCGGCTGCCGTTTGGGCGGGCTGTCGCTCCTGAGTGGCCGAAGCGGCCGGGACGGCCTCTGGTGCCGGTGCTGGTGGATGGTCGAGGAGCAGGTCGCGGATGGCGCCCGGGGGGTGGCCGGGAAAGATCCGCCGCAGGGAGTCGTCATCGAGATGGGTTGCCAGCCGCCGCAGGATCTGATCCCTGGTCGGCAGTTCACTGCCCACCCGCGGCGTCCTCGTTTTCCTTGTAATACAGGATGCGCTGGCAGGTCGGACAGAGGTTGAATTTTTCCGCCTTGCGCACCTCGATGACCTGCTGCGGCGGCAGGGCCATATAGCAGCCCTGGCAGACGCTGTCGTTGACGCCCACCACGGCCAGCCCGTCGCGTTTGGCGAGCAGCATGGTGTAGCGCTTGAGGTGCGGCCCCTGCAGGGTTGCGATTTC
>WQUH01000236.1 GCA_009782165.1 Pseudomonadota bacterium
AGCTCGGTGACCGCCATGCGGGCGCCTTCGATCAGAAAACCGGTGATGAGGATGGCGAACAGCAGGCCATGCATCAGGGCATCGTCGCCCTTGGTCACCAGGCCCTGCGGCCGCACCAGGTACCGGCGCGTCAGCAGGCCGGCCAGCATCAGGATGGCCGTCAGGCCGGCCAGGTCGAGGGTCAGGGAAAAGAGTTTGTAGAAGGTGCCCTTGAGAAATTTGATGTCGAACAGCAGGTCGGTGAAATCGGCCTGGAGGACGATCAGCATCGTGCCGATGAACAGGGCGAAAAAACTCCAGAAAAAAAGCGCATGCGCCGTGCCGGCGCCCGGCACCCGGAACACCTTGGTTTGCAGGAGCACCGTCTCCAGCAGGTGCTTGATCCGCTCGCCCCGCTGGTCCGTCCGGTTCAGGGGCTGGCCGAGGCGATAGACCTTGATCCGCTTGAACAGGCCGAGGGCAAAGACCGCCACGGCCAGCAGGAACAGGCCGTACATCGGGGCCAGGGTCGCCAGCCCATGACCGACATTCCAATAAATCTCACGGGTAAACTCCATCCCGTCTCTCCCCTTTCATGCGCCGCAACTTGAGGTTGCGCGCCGTGCGTGTACAGAAGAAGAGAGGCGGCGGGGCCGTTGCTCTCTTCCTGGTCGCTTGCAAACCATCAGGCGATGCGGCCGCCGCTTCGGGCTGCGGCCGCCCGCTGGGCTATTTGGTCAGAGCCGCGCCGATGACCACCCGCTGTATCTCGCTGGTGCCCTCGTAGATTTCGGTGATCTTGGCGTCGCGCATCATCCGCTCCACCGGAAATTCACGGGTGTAGCCGTAGCCGCCGTGGAGCTGCACCGCCTGGGTGGTGACCCTCATCGCCGTTTCCGAGGCAAACAGTTTCGCCATGGCCGACTCCTGGGAGTACGACAGACCGGCGCTGGCCCGGTAAGCGGCCTGATAGATCAACAGCCGCGCGGCCTCGATCTGGGTGGCCATGTCCGCCAGTTGGAACGACACGCCCTGGAAGGCGGCGATCGGCTTGTTGAACTGCTCGCGCTCCTTGGTGTAGGCAAGGGCGGCCTCGAAGGCCCCCTGGGCGATGCCCAGCGCCTGGGCGGCGATGCCGATCCGGCCGCCGTCCAGCGTCTTCATGGCCACCTTGAACCCTTCGCCTTCCTTGCCTAACAAATTCTCGCCGGGGATGCGGCAGTTTTCGAACACCAGTTCCATGGTGGGCGAAGAGCGGATGCCCATCTTTTTCTCCTTCTTGCCGAAGGAAAAACCAGGGGTTCCCTTCTCGACGATGTAGGCGCTGATCCCCCGGTGCTTTTCGGCGGACTTGTCGCTCCGGGCCAGGACCACGTAGGTTTCGGCCTCGCCGCCGTTGGTGATGAAGATCTTGGAGCCGTTGAGGATCCAGTCGTTGCCGTCGCGGGTGGCGGTGGTTTTGGTGCCGCCGGCATCCGAACCGGCGGACGGCTCGGTCAGCCCGAAGGCGCCGATCTTCTCGCCCTTGGCCAGCGGGACCAGGAATTTCTGTTTTTGCGCCTCGGTGCCGAACATGTAAATGGGATTGGCGCAGAGGGAAAGGTGCGCCGACAGGGTGACGCCGGTGGAGCCGCAGACCCTGGACAGTTCCTCGACGGCGATGGCGTAGCTTAGATAATCGGCGCCCGCGCCGCCATACTCTTCCGGAAAAACAATGCCGGTCAGGCCGAGGTCGGCCAGGCGGTCGAACATCAGGGCCCGGTCGAAATGTTCGGTTTCATCCCGCTCGGCGGCGGACGGCGCAACCTCCGTCTCGGCAAAGCTGCGGACCATGTCGCGGATCAGTCTCTGCTCTTCAGTCAGTTCAAAATGCATGGTTTTCCCCCTTTGTCATTGGTTTGATTCTTCAATTTCGTGGCACAGATATACGTGCGGGAACCAGCGATGGTTCCGTTACAACTGAGATAGTGTCGCCTTGCGCTCCGGCCGCACCCGCCGTTCGGGCGGATTTTCTTTATTCTTGCCCCTTGATCTGGATGTAGAGCACCGAAGCCTTGGCGCACAGCGTCCCGGCGGCGCTCAGGGTCAGGGCCACGGTCACCTTCCGCCCCTTGATCTCCACCACCTTGCCGCGCACCTCCAGCTCGGTGTTGACCGGGGTTGGCGCCAGATAATCCACCTGCAGGGAGGCGGTGACAAAGCGCGAGATCGGCTTGTTGTCTTCCCTGGCCTTGGCGGCGGCCGCGGTGCCGGCGCCGTGGCAATCCATCAGCGAGGCGATCATGCCGCCGTACAGGAAGCCGGGGAAACCGCCGGTGTATTTGGCGTCCGGGGTGTAGCGGCAGACCGTCTCCTCGCCGTCCCAGTAGCTTTTGAGGTGGTGCCCCTCGGGATTGAGCCGGCCGCAGCCAAAGCAATGGGCGTAGTCATCGGGATAGTGGTCCTGGAACGCCAATTCGCTCATCGTTTCCTCCTCGGCAAAGGCCGCCGGCCAACGCCTCCACCGGAGCCGCCAGCCAGGATTTCGCGCCTGCGCGCCTTATTCGTAGGTATAAAAACCTCGCCCGTTCTTGCGGCCCAGCCAGCCGGCCTCGACATACTGCCGGAGCAGGGGGCACGGCCGGTATTTGGAGTCGCCCAGCCCCTGGTGCAGGGTATCCATAATCGCCAGGCAGGTGTCCAGGCCGATAAGATCGGCCAGGGCGAGCGGACCCATGGGGTGGTTCATGCCCAGCTTCATCACCGTGTCGATGTCCTCTTTGGCGCCGACGCCATGGTAGAGACAGAAGATGGCCTCGTTGATCATGGGCAGGAGGATGCGGTTGGCGATGAATCCCGGAAAATCGTTGGCCTGCGCCGGGGTTTTGTCCATCCTTTTCGTCAGTGCGAGGGTGGTGGCCAGGGTCTCGAGCGAAGTGGCCAGACCGCAGATGACCTCCACCAGCTTCATCACCGGCACCGGGTTCATGAAGTGCATGCCGATCACCTGGGTCGGCCGTTTGGTGTGCGAGGCGATCCGGCCGATGGGGATGGAGGAGGTGTTGGAGGCCAGGATCACATGCGGGGCGCAGATCGCTTCCAGGTTCTCGAAGATTGTGAATTTGATCGCCTCGTTTTCAGAGGCGGCCTCGACCACGAAGTCGGCGGCGGCCATGTCGCCGAGAGTGGTGGTGGCCTTGATGCGGCCGAGGATGGCATCCTTGTCGGCGGCCGCCAGTTTGCCCTTGTCGACGTTGCGTTGCAGATTCTTGCCAATGGTGGCCACGCCGCGGTCAACGAATTCCTGCCTGATGTCGTGCATGATCACGGCCAGGCCGCTGGCCGCCGCCACCTGGGCGATCCCGTTGCCCATCTGACCGGCGCCGACCACTCCGAATGTCTTCACTTCCATACCATTCCCCCTGTTCCTTGAAAAATATGAAGCCAGCCGGGGCATCCGGCCGCGCAATCGAATTGTTTCATGTATTGGGATTGCTGATCACCATGGCCATGCCCATGCCGCCGCCGATGCACATGGTGATCAGACCGGTGGCGCAACCCGTGCGCTGCATGTGGTGGAT
>WQUH01000237.1 GCA_009782165.1 Pseudomonadota bacterium
TTCGTCATTCCCGCGAAATTCCCGCCTACGCGGGAATGACAGGGAATCCAGTATGTACGGGGAACGGTATTCCATCCCGGCAACTGCGCTCGCCACTCACCACTCGTCACTGCTGTACTGCTTTTTCCGCCCTTCGGGCGTGGCACTTTCTTTTGCTTGCCCAAAAGAAAGTGCCCGTCGAGGCGGGCACCCGCGTGAGCGGCGGCTGCGCCGTCCCTTCGCCGCTCGCCGATGGGGAACTGCCGCCGCCCCGAACGGACACAGGTATGGGAGGTAGGGGCGCGGCACGCCGTGCCCCTACGCATGTTGGGGTTCGCCTGCGATCTCGCCGCAACCCTGGATTGCTTCGCCTTCGGCTCGCGATGACAGAAAAAAAACGGAGCTGCATTCCCAGGTCATGGTCAGCAGGGATTGGAGGGGAACCAAGCGGGCGGGAAGAGGAAAGGCGGGGAATGAACGGGGCGGGTCAGGAACCCGCCCCGTGAGCAGATGCGATCAGTGTTGTTTTTTTTGCTCGGCAGCCATGGCTGCCCTGTTGTTCATCTTTTCCACTCCCTTGGCGCCGATGTGGCAGGAGGTGCAACGGGTGTTGGAGGCAAAGGCGATGTTGCCGTTGTGGCAGACGCCGCAATACTTGCCGGCATAGAGCGCCCGCATGGTAAAGCCGGCATTCTCTTCGGCAGCGCCCTTGCGCATCTCGAAGGCCTGGTCGTGGCAACTGGCGCAGTCCAGCCCCATGGCGACATGCTCCTTATGGGTGAACAGGACGCCTTTGACCGGCCGGTTGAAGACCACGGTATCCGGTTGTTTCATATCGCTGCCGTGGCATTTCTTGCAGGTCTCCGGGCCAGTGGTGTTGAAGGCGGTTTGGCCGTCGTGACAGGAGCCGCAATACTTGCCGGCATCCAGCGAGGCCATGGTGTAATCGCCCTTGGCCTTGGCAGCGCCCCGCTTGCGGTCGAACAGGGCTGGATGGCAATCGTCGCAGGCCAAGCCAATCGCCACCACATGGGACTTGTGGCTGAACATCTGTTTGGTCGATTCCATCTCGATGATCTGGGTATCGCCAAAGGATTCAACCTGCTTCGCCGGGGCGGCTTCGCCGGCGGGATTGGCCGCCGGAGCGGCATTTTTTTCCGTGGCCGCGGCAATCCCGGCAACCGCGATACAGCACAGTACAGTCAAAAACAGTTTTTTTAATTTCATCTTGCTCTCTCCTTTTCCCCTCATATTTCCAAAGTCACATTCATATAAAACACGTTGGGCAAGGCGCCGACCTCGGGCCGCAGCACCCAGACCACGGTTTCCGGCTGGTGTATCAGTTTGCAGACTTCGCTGTTCGGGTCGCTGAGATCGCCAAAGACCCTGACCTTGGCAGGGCAGGCCTCGACGCAGGCGGTGTCCTTCTTGCCCTTGGTGAGACGGGTATCCCAGCAGAAGTTGCACTTGTCCACCGCCCGGATCTCCTCGTTGAAGTAGCGGGCATTGTAGGGACAGGCGGCCATGCAAGTCTTGCAGCCGATGCACTTCTTGTTGTCCATCATGACGATGCCGGTGGTGGCGTCCTTGTAGGTGGCCACAGTCGGACAGACGCGGACGCACGGCGGTTCGTTGCACTGGTTGCAGAGAACGGGCATGAAGATTGTTTCAGTTCCCTGAAGGCCGAGGTCGCGGGTTCGTTCGAGGATCTTGGTCCGCCAGCCATAGTTCGGCACATGGTTGGTCTGGATGCAGGCATCCATGCAGCGTTCGCAGTCAACGCACAGGTTTTGCCGCATGACCATGCTGTAGTGGGGTTTGTAGGGATATTTTTCCGTTTTCGGCGAACCCGCGGCGCCCGCGGCCCCGCGGACCGAGGCGAGCGACAGGACCGTGCCCCCCATGAACAGCCCGGTGATGGCGAGGCCGGCACGGAGAAAGGTGCGGCGTTCAAGGGATGGCAGGCTGTCCGTCCCCTCATTGGTTGATTTTTCCAGTTCGTCAATGTTCATTCTGTCCCCTCAACAGAAAAAGAGTAATAAAAGCGAGTTGCGCACCTGGCGCACCAGTGTGTCTTGTTTTTGTATATGCAAAAAACTCGCGCATGCATGGTTGTGTATCTGTCTGACGGCGCGGTCGGCCCGTCGCGGCCCGTTCGCCGATGCGGCGAGGGGCGGCCGGGACCGGCGGCCGATCCTGCCGACCGCCCATCCCCCGGCCACAGTTGCCGTCAATGATCCTCAGACAGATGGCCGCGGAACAGCCGTTCGCCCACCATGAACAGAATGCCGCAGAAGGTGAACCCGGACAGGGTCACCATCCACTCGTGCAGGGTCGGCGCATAGGGCAGAACATGGGGCAGATCGACGATGTTCATCTCGTGGAATCCGGGAATGATCAAGCCGACGATCACCAGGTCGTAGCGCATGATGAAAATGCCGACGATGCTTGCCGCCGAGCCGATGGCCATGGCGGTCAGGTTCCTGGCGCGCACCGCCATGATGATCAGCACCGGGATCGCCAGCCCCAGCGCCACTTCTCCGTACCAGAAGTTGTGGGCCAGGGGGCCGTCGAGCAGCACCATGAAGGCCTCGTACTCTCCCGGCGGATGCCCGGACAGGCCGGCGATGAATTTCCAGGTGGTGAAAAACATGATGACGATATAGAGCAGGGCCCCCAGCTTGGCCACCGCCCGGAGCGATTCCTGCAACTGCTCGCTCATCTTCCAGCCGTTGATTTTGTAGCCGAGCCAGTGGAAGAAGATGACCGTGGCGCAACCGGACATCATGGCCGAAACGATGAAGTAGATCGGCATGTACGGGCCGTGCCAGTATTCCCGGCCATTGAGCAGACCGAAGACCGCGCCCAGGTTGGAGTGGGCGGCGACGCCCGAAATCACTCCCAAGAGACCGCACATCCCGGCAATCTTGTGTTTCCCCGCCTGGAGCAGCCCGAACTCGATCAGCATGAAGAAGAGATAGGCCCCGTACAGGGTGCCCATCCACCAGATGTTGGAGGTGAGGTTGGGGGAAATGATGTTGTAGACGGCCATCCTCCAGGGGTTCTCGATCTCGAAGAAGATCACCAGAAAACCGGAGACGATGGTGGCGATGGCCAGATACACCGAGCGTTTGGCGATCGGTTTGAAGGCTTCATAGCCGAAGACATGGCCGATGGATGAAACCAGACAGAGCCCGGTCGAGGTAACGACGAAAAAAACATAGGCCCCGAGGATCAATCCCCACGGTATCTCGCGGGTGACGCCATAGGCATGCTCGTGACCGACCCACATTGCATGCACCCCAAAACCGCACCCCACCAGGGTGAAGACTCCCAACAGGGCGATCACCGTGTTGTACAGCCCCGAAGAGCCGGCTTCCAGCCCGCCCTCCTGAGGCAAAACCTTCGCTAATAACGCATTCATAACCCCCTCTTCCTCCTGTACCGAGGCCGACCGCCCGGCGGCGCCTCTGTTGCTTGTTGCCTGCCAACCTTGCCTATGTATCCGATTTCAATCAGGGCGCAATCGTTTTTCTGACCGA
>WQUH01000238.1 GCA_009782165.1 Pseudomonadota bacterium
GGTCTGTCCCGGCGGGGTTGCCTCCGCTGCCGGGGAGGCGGCAGGGTCGGCAACAGGGGTGGCAAAGGTTATGCCGCCGGAGTTCGGTTTCGGCGGTGCGGCGGCAGCAGCGGCAGCGGCGGCGGCGGCGGGCTTGGGCGGGGCGGCGGCGCCGGCCAGCTCCGGCTTGGGCGGGATGATGGTGAACCCTTTGTCGATCAGTTCGATGGCCTTGGCGTCCCGCACCTTGGGCATCTTGCTGCCCATGACCACGGCTATCATCCGTACCCCGCCCCGCAGGGCGGTCGCCGCGATCGAAAATCCGGCCGCCTGGTAGTAGCCGGTCTTGAACCCGTCGCAACCGGCAAGCCGGCCGAGCAGCTTGTTGTGGTTGTGCATCATGAACTTGTCTTCCCTAAATCCCCTGACCTGGGTGCCGGTGTACTTCAGGGCTTCGGGCTGTTTGGCCAGGGCGCGGCAGAGGATGGCGAGGTCGCGGGCCGTGGTCACGTCGGGCTCCTGCCCCTCGGAGGGCGGCAGGCCATGCACCGAATGAAATTTGGTGTTTTTCATGCCCAGTTCCTGGGCCTTCTGGTTCATCAGGGCGACAAAGCCGTCCTTGGACCCGGCGATATGGGTGGCCAGGGCAACGGCGGCATCGTTCGCGGACTGCACCATCAGGGCATACAGCAGATCCTCCACCGGAAACTGTTCCTTGGGGTCGAGATAGACCTGGGAGCCGCCGGTCTTCGCCGCCTCCACCGTCACCTGCACCATCTCGTCCAATTTCAGGGCGCCCTGTTCGATCCGTTGCAGGATCACATAGAGATTCATCAGCTTGAGTACGCTGGCCGGGTACATCTGGGCGTCGGCATTCGCCTCGAACAGCACCTTGCCGCTGTCGGCCTCGATCAGCAGGGCTGAGGCATAGGGTTCCTGGGCAAGGCTTTTCACCGGCGCCCGCGCGGCCTGGGCACAGGGGACCATCAGCAACAGGAACAGGATGCAGGGCAGACAACGTGGGATCATGCTTCACGACTCCGAATCATACGGTGGACAGATATGGTGAATGGACGGGCAGGTCGTCGCATGCGGTTCGACGAACTGAGACTGCTTACCACAAAGCGCCCGTCGCTACCAGTGAAACCGTTGCCGGCCGAAAAAGCCGACAGGCGGCCCGATTGGCCGCAGCATGCCGGATTTGCGGTTTTTTTCTGCAATATCCCGCAGATCAATACGATATGTAAAATCTTGATTTTTTGAACACCTGCGATTATAAAATGAGCGTCGAACAGCATCCCGTCTCGCACAATCCAGGCTTGCCGTCCAGCACCATCCGTTGCCGGACGAAAGCCTGATGCCAAGAGATTGCCAAGGCGCACCGCCCTGCTCTGCTGACCAGGAAAAATCAACCCTATTTGAGGAGCACCATGTTCAAAATCGTACGAAAAGAGGAACTGGTTCCATCTTCGGTGATTCTGCACGAAATCGAAGCCCCGAGGGTCGCGCGCAAGGCGAAACCGGGTCAATTCCTCATCCTGAAGGCCACGGAAACCGGGGAACGCATCCCCCTCACCATGGCGGACACCGACCCTGAAACCGGCACGGTCACGGTCATTTTCATGGTCGTGGGCAAATCGACGGCCCTGTTCTCCACCCTCCAGGAGGGCGACACCTATGCGGACCTCATCGGTCCCCTGGGCCGCCCGACCGACGTTGCCAAGGTCGGCCACGTGGTCTGCGTGGGCGGCGGCACCGGCACCGCCGTGCTGCATCCCCTGGCCCGGGCCATGAAGAAGGCGGGCAACCGGGTCACCACCATTCTCGGCGCCCGCAGCGCGAACCTGCTGATCCTCAAAGACCAGATGGATGCCCTGTCCGACCACCTGATCGTGATGAGCGACGACGGCTCCACCGGCCGCAAGGGATTCGTCACCGATGCCTTAAAAGAAGTCATGGCCGCCGACAAGCCGGATCTGGTGGTGGCCATCGGGCCTGTGCCGATGATGCGGGCCGTCAGCGAACTGACCCGGCCCGATGGCATCCACACCCTGGTGAGCCTGAACCCGATCATGGTCGACGGCACGGGCATGTGCGGCGGCTGCCGGGTCACGGTGGGCGACCAGATCAAATTCGCCTGCGTCGACGGCCCGGAATTCGACGGTCACCAGGTCGATTTCAAAGCTCTTTCCCAGCGCCTGAACTCCTACAAGGCCGCGGAGGCCAAGCACATGGAAGACCACCGCTGCCGGATGGAAGCACAAGCAAATCAACTGAAACAACAGGCATAAGGCTGTCGGAGGAGAGCTATGCAGGAAGCGCAAAAAACACCCAAAGATCGGCATCCCATGCCCGAACAGCCGGCCAGCGAGCGCCGGCACAATTTTCTCGAAGTGCCGCTTGGCTACACGGAAGACCTGGCCAAAGCCGAGGCATCCCGTTGTTTGCAGTGCAAGATCCCCAAGTGCGTTGAAGGTTGTCCGGTGGCGGTGCCCATTCCCCGGTTCATCAAGGCCATCGCCGAGGGCCGGTTCGCCGAAGGCATCCGCATCATCTGGGAGAAAAACGGCCTGCCCGCGGTCTGCGGCCGGGTGTGTCCCCAGGAGATCCAGTGCGAGGGCCAGTGCATTGTCGGCAAAAAAGGCCAGCCCGTGGCCATCGGCAACCTGGAACGCTTTCTCGCCGATTGGGAGCGAACCCACGGCGACGGCTCCCTGCCGGCCAAACAACCGGCCACGGGGAAACGGGTGGCCGTGGTGGGCAGCGGCCCCTCCGGGCTGACCGTGGCCGGCGACCTGGTGCTCAAGGGGCATGAGGTCACCCTGTTCGAGGCCTTTCACAAGCCCGGCGGGGTGTTGAGCTACGGCATTCCCGAATTCCGCCTGCCCAAGGACATCGTCCAGGCGGAGGTCAACGCCCTGGAAAAACTCGGGGTGGAGATTGCCTGCAACATGGTCATCGGCCGGGCGGTGGATGTGAGCGAGTTGCTGGCCGAGGGCTACGACGCGGTCTTTATTGGCGTCGGCGCCGGGCTGCCCAGCTTTTTGAGGATTCCGGGGGAAAACCTCATCGGCGTCTATTCCGCCAACGAATACCTGACCCGGGCCAACCTGATGAAGGCCTACGATCCGGCGTACGATACCCCGCTGGTGCTGGGAAAAAACGTAATTGTGGTGGGCGGCGGCAACGTGGCCATGGATTCGGCGCGCACCGCGCTCCGCATGGGCGCGGAATCGGTGAAGATCGTCTATCGCCGCTCGCGCGAAGAGATGCCGGCCCGGGTGGAGGAGTCCCACCATGCCGAGCAGGAGGGCGTGGAATTCCACCTGCTGGCCAACCCGCTCCGTTTTGACGGCAACAGCGACGGCTGGCTGACCTCGGTCACCTGCGAGCGCATGGCCCTGGGCGAACCGGATGCCTCCGGCCGCCGCCGGCCGGTGCCCATTCCGGGGTCGGATTTCACCATGGACTGCGATCTGGCCATCATTGCCGTCGGCTCCGGGGCCAACCCGCTGCTGACCAGTTCCGAACCGGCGATCAA